>JBAYEZ010000007.1:0-15797 GCA_041667485.1 Bacilli bacterium | reverse complement strand
TGCGATCGTTTTGTTCTCTTGATCGTTTTGCCATGTTTTCCATCTACCGCTTGGCAGTGCTTCTTGGATTTCGGCGCTTGCGCGGATAAAGCCAGCATTTTATCCTTAATTCGAGAAATCATCGATAATGCAATCCGCATCCGGAATGTCGATGAAATCCATCTGACTTCTTCCTTTTCCGAAGGATATCTTCATCCGATGATTACCAATAACGGCACGAGCCCCTAGAGTGCGACGTCCCACTCAAGGCCAGTCCATCAAATCGCTCTTTTTGAAAATAAGGGCGGTCCGCTCGTCCCGTTCTTAAGCCGATTTTCGTCTTCGAAGCCGTCTTGCCGCTTCCAAAAGGCCAAAAAAGTCCTGTAAATCCACCTAAAAGGAGGAAATTCCCCTCCGAGGGCTTTCTTCTTTTTGTTCACGAAAGACAAGCGGTGCGCTTTGTACTAAAATAATACCCATGGGCACGAAAGCTTTATTTTTCGATCTTGATGGGACCCTCCTCGATACCTTGACGGATATTCGTCTTGCCATTAACGAAGCTCTCCTCGATTGCGGCTACGACTACGCTTTCAGCAAGCAAGAATGCCGAAGCTTGATTGGCAATGGTGCCGATGTTTTGGTCCATCGCGCTCTCAAGGATCACGACGATCCCTCCGAG
This sequence comes from Bacilli bacterium, assembly GCA_041667485.1. GTDB lineage: Bacteria > Bacillota_I > Bacilli_A > RFN20 > CAG-826 > UBA4951. The sequence continues at coordinate 15,139 of JBAYEZ010000007.1, read as the reverse complement.
TTTGAGCGCCTTAAAAAGGCTTATATGCCGCTTTATGCCGCCAAACAAGAAGATCACGCCAAACCGTTCAATGGCGAAAAAGCCACCCTCAATTTCTTGCACCAGCGGGGATTGCGCTTATTTGTCGTTTCCAATAAACCTGATGCTCTCTGCCAAAAGGTGATCGCCAAGTTTTATGGAGATTCTTTGTTTGAAGAGGTGCGGGGAATTCGCGAAGGCGATACGCCCAAACCTGATCCCACCATTCTTAACACGATGATGATTCGAGCGGGGATTGACAAAAAAGAGGCGGTTTTTGTTGGGGATTCTTTGCCGGATCTCTTGACGGCGCAAAACGCGAATCTGCCCCTCTGTCTCTGCCTCTGGGGCTATGGCTTCTACAAGCCTGAGCTTCTCAAAGAAGCCGCTTACGTTATTAAAAAGCCCAAGGAGCTGGCCCAGTTCTGCTTATGAGACCCCGTCCCAAGATTATCCAAGTGAATCTCTCGAGCGTTGCTTCGCTCACCATCGCCCTTTTTGCACTGATCTTTTCTCTTTGCTATGAGGACCCCAATTATGCCAGTTCTTCGCTTTTGTTCTCGACTTATTGGTGGGCACCTGTTTTTGCTTTTATTGCCCTCGCCGATTGCGCCGTTGAGAAATTTGGTGACCCGAGCCGAAAGAGTTATATGATCTTGGCTTTTCTTGTTTCGACGGCGGAATTCTTCTTCCTTTTGTTTTGCATGGTCGAGTATTACCTAATCGATCAGACCAGCGGTGGCCTCTATCTTGCCCCGCGGATCGGTGCTTCGTTCGCTCTTTTCTTCTTGGCGGTGGTATCTTTGATCTTTAAAGTCTTGCGCGTGCGCAAGAGTCCTTTATTGACGGATCCCCTTGTTTATCCTTCTTTGCTCGGTCTGGTCGCGGGGCTTGGCCTCGTTGCCTTTGCTCTCGCCGTCTGGAGCATCGATGTGAGTCAGGATCGCAGTTGGGGCGCGGAGTTCTATCCGGTCTTCATTGGCTTATTGGCCGGGGTCGCTCACATCGCGGATTCGATCTACGTCTTCCAGACCAAAGAGAAACCTTTCGAAGAAAAAGAGTTATTTAACCGAATGGTGATTTCCCTCGTCGGGTCTGGCGCTGGCCTCGTGGCGATTTTTCTGGCGGTGGGTTTCTATGATTCGTCCCTCCTCAGCTGGATCTTATTTTTCTGGACCCTCTTTTGCAGCATCGGGATTTGCTTGCTTTCTTTATCCGCTGGCGCCTATTACGCTTACGCGAGTTATCGCTTGAAAAATTGAAAGGGACCCTTCCTTGGGGTGTGGTAATATAACCTTATGCATGAAGTTAAACTTTTTAACTCTTTAGGCAATCGTCTTGAGACCTTTGTCCCACTCCAACCGGGGAAGGTGTCAATTTATTGCTGTGGTCCGACGGTCTATAACGATCCGCATATCGGCAATTTCCGTCCGGTGATTGTCTTCGATGTTTTGCGACGCCTTTTTCTTCATTTGGGCTATCAAGTAACCTTCGTTAGCAACTATACTGACGTCGATGACAAAATCATTAAACGGGCAAAAGAACTTGGTATCAGCGAGGGTGAACTCACTGAGGGTGTTATCAAAGAATATGCGCGTCTCGTCGATGCGATTGGCGCTTTGCAACCCGATTATAAACCGCGGCCGACGGTCTATATGCCCGAGATTATTCAATATGTGGATGACTTGGTCAAAAAAGGCGCGGCTTACGTTGCTGATGGCGATGTCTATTTAAAGGTGCGCGATATTCCGAATTATGGCGAGCTTTCGGGCAATACAATTGATTCGCTCGAAAGCGGAGCCAGAATCGACGTCAACGATAAAAAGAAAGACCCGTTGGATTTTGCCCTTTGGAAAAAGACCGATGAAGGCATCAAATGGGCGAGTCCTTGGAGTGAAGGTCGGCCGGGCTGGCATACCGAGTGCTGCGTGATGATCAATTCGATTTTCCGCGATCAAGGCGGCTATATCGATATCCATGGCGGTGGTTTCGACCTCAAATTCCCGCACCACGAAAATGAAATGGCTCAGGCCAAAGCCCATAATGGCAATAAGCTTGCCCGCTACTGGATCCACAACGGCTTTATCAACGTCAACAATGAAAAAATGTCGAAGTCGCTTGGCAACGTTATTCTTTTAAAAGACGTGGTGGCCACCTATGGCGGCTTGCCTTTTCGTCTTATGGTTTTGGCCGCCCATTATCGGGCCCCGGCTTCTTTTAGCGAAGACACAATCAAGGAGGCCCAAATCAAGGCCGCCCAGCTCCAAGAAGCAATTAAAAAAGCCGCCATCACGCTCCAACTTAACGGGGTGAAGGATCCCGAAAGTTTGAAACCAGCGGACGAAAGCGCCTTCCTCGATGCGATCTGCGACGATCTCGGTACCCCAAACGCCCTCGCCGTGCTTTACGACGAAAACAAGGCGATCAACGCTTTGCTCCGGAGCCGTCCGCTCAACCTCGATGCTCTCAAAGAGAGCTACGCCCGGCTTCGGGCTTACGAATCGGTTTTGGGAATTCCGCTTGCAATTCCGTCGCTTAGCGAAGATGATATAAAGCTCTACAGAGCTTATATGGATGCCAAAGGCGTCAAGGATTTCGCGAAGAGCGATGCCTATCGTCAACAGTTGATCCAGAAAGGGCTCTTCTAAAGAAGGAGGGGCAATTCTATGGACACCTTGGACCAAAAACTTGTCAGCTGGTTCAACAGCGGATTTAACGGAGTGGTTGACCCGTGGTTAGGTAACATTTTTTTGGTTGCCCTTTCGCTGTTTTTGGCCGCTCTTTTGGCAGGAGTCATCGGTTTTGAGCGTGAATATCACGGCCATGCCGCGGGTTTAAGGACCCACCTTTTGGTCGCCGTAGGCAGCGCCCTCATCATGATTATCTCAATTTACGGTTTTCCCACCGTGATTGGGAGCCAGACGTACAACCGCGATCCGGCCCGTTTGGCCGCTCAGGTGGTGACGGGCATTGGCTTCTTGGGCGCCGGCACTATCGTCCAGACAGGAACCGACGATAAGGGGCTGACCACCGCGACGACGATCTGGGTCGTGATGGCCATTGGTCTCGCCTGTGGCAGTGGCAACTTCGTCATTGCCGCCCTCGCGACGCTGCTTGCTTATGTTTGCCTCGTTCTCATGCGAAAAGTCGAGAAACTATTGGCCCGCCGCAACCCGATTGTCATGATTGTCATGCCCTCCGACAAGCCTGTTCTCAAAGAGATTATTCTGATCGCCAATCGTTACTCCATTTCGATTCGTGATACTCAGTCGGAATTGGTTTCCTATCAGGAAAACTCCGCAATCCGCATCACGATGCGCTGCTCTTTTGCTACCCCTTCCTCCATCACGGCATTTGTCGATGAAATTCGTTTCACCTTGCGCCCGCTCGAACTTAAAGTGTCAACTGATTCATAATGAATCAGGATCATATTTAGCAATTTTTCTCTAGTAAATCATGAATGAAAATGGAATGATTATTTACGGTAAAAACCCTGTGCGTTCCGCTATAGGAGCGGGCCATGTAAAGGTGCTCTATGTCAGCAAGCACCTTCAGGATGACCCCATCGTCATATTGGCGAAACGCACTTCGGTTATAGTCCGCGAAGTTGATGAGCATCAGCTGGATCAGTTATCCGAGCGCGGTGTCCACCAAGGTTTTGCCGCTCTTGTCTCCTCCTACACCTCGTTCTCGCTTGAGGACATTCTTGTTCAAGCAAAGAAGCCTTACCCGCTCATCCTCGTGCTTGATGGCATTGAGGACCCGCACAATTTGGGGGCCATTTTGCGGAGTGCCGATGCTTTCGGCGCTGATGGGGTGATTTTGAAAAGCCATGACGGCGTCCAGCTTAACGGCACGGTCGCTAAAGTCTCCACCGGCGCCATCGATTATGTCAAAGTCGCGGTCGTGACGAATCTTTCCCAGGCTATCGAGACGATGAAGCAGCATGGCTATTGGATCGTTGCCAGCGATGGCAGTGCGACCCAAAGCTACACCGCGGTAGATTATGCTTCTCCGATCGGTTTGATCATCGGTTCAGAAGGTTTTGGTATTTCTCCCTTATTGCTTAAACGGTCGGACTTTGTGGTGAAAATCCCAATGTTCGGACACGTCAATTCACTCAACGCATCGGTGGCTACGGGCATTCTCCTTTCAGAGATCTGCCGCTCGCGCCAGCTTAAATAAATTCCGTTCTTTTATCTCCCATTTCAACTTACTCTTTCGCCATCTTAAATCCCAAAGGAGAAGTTCTTTCATATGGAACCATTTTCAGGCGACTCTGATGAACAAATTGTCCTCTTTGCTCGTTCGGGGAATCAGGAAGCCCTGGCCGAACTGGTCCGCCGTTACTATTTGAGGCGTTTCCATTTCTTCTATCGAGCCGCCCCAAGCTATTGGCGTGTGCTCGGCGAAGGCGAATGCAACGCTGTCTTCTTTTCGACTTTGCTCGACAGCGTCACGAATTTCCGAATTGGCGAAGTTTCTTTTGCCATCTATTTCGAGAAGTCGTTCCGCAACAACATCTTGCGGCTCTACCGCGCCATGTTTCCCAACGGGGAATCCCCTTTGTCGCTCGACCAATATATCGGCGATAAGGAGGAGGGGACTTGTCTAGCTGACAGCATTCCCTGTTCAAGTGCGGAAGATCCCCGTATTTCCTATTCGCTTCTTGAGGAGGTTGAACGACTCGCCGATTTGAAGAAAGGCGCGCTCAGCCGTTTCGACCTTCGTGTTTCCGAGATGCGGAGCGAAGGCAAAAGCTATCGTTTCATCGCCGAACGTTATCATTGCTCCATCAAACGTGTGCGGATCGCTTATGACCATTACTTGGTCTTCTTACACCAAAACCTCAGCTGAGACGCTCCTGGTCTGGATGTGTCTTCTTCCCTTTTCGCCCCTGAAAACGAGAAGAGGGAAAGCGGGCGTATTTTCCTTCTCGATGGCCTTTTAAACGAGGAGTGTGGGATAATAAAATCATGCACTATGATTATCTGATCATCGGGAGCGGCCTCTCTGGCGCGACGATGGCCCGCCTCCTTTCCGACGCCGGCAAGAAGGTCCTCGTCGTCGAGGCGAGGGACCGCGTCGGCGGCAACGTCGCCACCCACCTCGAGGAGGGGATCGTCCTCCACGACTACGGGCCCCATATCTTCCACACCTCCTACGAGGATGTCTGGGCCTTCGTGAACAAGTACGTCCGGATGGACCCCTTTGTCAACTCGCCTCTCGCGAATTACCGCGGCAGGATCTACCACCTGCCGTTCAACATGAACACCTTCCGCGAGCTCTGGGGCGTGACCACGGCGGAGGAAGCCAAAGCGAAGATCGCCGAGGAAGTCGCCAAAGAGGGCATCGAGGAGCCCCGCAACCTCGAGGAGCAGGCCCTGTCCCTCGTCGGGCGGACGATCTACGAGAAGCTGATCAAGGGCTACACGGAGAAGCAGTGGAACCGCTCCTGCAGAGACCTCCCGGCCTCGATCATCAGGCGGCTGCCTCTCCGCTTCGCCTACGACAACAACTACTTCGACGACAGATACCAGGGGATCCCCGAAGGGGGCTACGGCGCCCTGATCGACGCTTTGCTGGAAGGCGTCGAGGTCAGGACCTCCTGCGACTATTTCCTCCGCAGATCCGAGCTCGATCCGCTCGCGGACCGCCTGATCTACACCGGCCGCCTCGACGAGTTTTTCGGATTTTCCCTGGGCCGCCTCGAGTACCGCTCGCTCCGCTTCGAGACCAAGCGGCTGAGCGTCCCCGACTACCAGGGCAACGCGGTGGTGAACTACACCGCCCGCGAGGTCCCCTACACCCGGGTGACGGAGCACCGGCACCTCATGAGGGAATGCCCGAACGGGGAATCTACCTTCGTCACCTTCGAGTACCCCGCCGACTTCAGGGAGGGGGCGATCCCCTATTACGCGGTCGGCGACGAAAGAAACCTCGCCCTGGCCGAAAGCTACAAAGCCCTCGCCTCGAAGCAGGGACGCGCCTATTTTCTCGGCCGATTAGCCAACTACCGCTACTTCGACATGGACGACACGATCGCGGAGGCTTTCAAGCTCTTTCGACGTCTTATTTTCCCAATAGATGCAGAATCTTTTTCTTTCCAAAAACCGCATAAGTAAGCGCTTTTCGCCATCGAAAGTGCCACTTGTGCCGTTTTTATGTCCTTTTGTGTCGCTGAACGTTTTTTTAGGGAAAGAGTTGCGCTAATCTCATCTTAGAGCGATGGCGGTAGACGAGATAACAAGGAGAAGGATTCTATGGATCTCAAGCACGGAGACATCATTAGCAAATTGACGTTGGAGGAGAAAGTCTCTTTGCTTTCAGGCAAGAACTTTTGGGAAAGCAAAGACTTGAAGAAAGTCTCTTTGCCTTCGATGTTCCTAAGCGATGGGCCGAATGGGCTAAGAAAACAAGCGGCCGCCGCTGATCATCTGGGTTTGAATCCTTCGATTCCGGCAACCTGCTTCCCGACCAGCGCCACCAGCGCCAATAGCTGGGACCGCGCATTGCTTTATCAAGTGGGCAAAGCCATCGGCGAAGAAGCGCGCGTCGCCCATGTTTCGGTCTTGTTGGGCCCCGGGATCAACATGAAACGAAATCCCCGCTGCGGGCGGAATTTTGAATATTTCTCCGAAGATCCTTATCTGGCGGGCAAATTGGGGGCCAGTTATATCCAAGGCCTCCAATCAAATGGCATCTCCGCTTGCGTGAAACACTTTGCCTGTAATGACCAAGAGACGCGCCGCCTCGCCTCCGATTCAATCGTTGATGAGAGAGCTTTGCGGGAAATCTACCTGACCGCTTTCGAGATTGCTGTCAAAGAAGGCAAGCCTGGCGCCGTCATGAGCGCCTACAACCTCGTCAATGGAACTTATTGCAATGAAAATACGCACCTTTTGCAGCACATTTTAAGAAAAGAATGGGGTTTTGCAGGGGTTGTGGTCACCGATTGGGGGAGCGATAATGATCGAGTCAAAGGTTTATTGGCTTCGAATGAACTCGAGATGCCCTCCACGTGCGGGGAGACCAATCTCGATGTGAAAAAAGCGGTAGAGGAAGGCCGTCTCAATATCGCTGTTGTCGATCAGGCGATCGATCGTTTGATCGACCTCGTTCTTTCGACGCATAAGAGCATCGAAAGCGCCCCGAAGAGCTTCGATAAAGAAGCCCATCACGCTCTGGCCCAAAAGGTGGCCGAAGAATCCATCGTCCTTTTGAAAAACAAAGACAACATTTTGCCGTTAAAGCCCAAGACGAAAGTCGCCATCATCGGCGATTTTGCGAAGACGCCCCGTTACCAAGGCGCGGGTTCCAGCATCGTGAATCCGTTCAGACTGGATTCAATCTTGGGTTCCTTGGGACAATCGTCTCTTCATTCGGTTGGCTATGCCGCTGGTTATAAACGCTATGGCAAAAAATCGAATCATCTTTTAAAAGAAGCGGTCGACTTAGCCGATGCCGCGGATGTCTTGTTGGTTTTCATTGGTCTCGATGAATTCTCGGAAGCCGAAGGACTTGACCGCAAAACGATGAGTTTACCCGAGAATCAGAAAGAGCTGCTCGGCGCCCTCTATCATACGGGGAAGCCCATTGTCGCCATCCTCAATGCGGGTTCGCCTGTCGAACTTTCCTTCTCTGACCGTCTCTCGGGGCTCGTTCAGGGCTATCTCGGTGGCGAAGCCGGGGCCGAGGCGATGCTCAATGTCTTAACCGGCAAGATCAATCCCTCGGGTAAATTGGCTGAAACCTATCCTTATGGTTACCCTGACGTCCCCAGCGCCGACCATTTCGGCAAGCGCGATCCCCAAGTTGAATATCGGGAATCCCTCTACATTGGCTACCGCTATTTCTTAACGGCGGGGGTCGATGTCCGTTTTCCCTTTGGCTTTGGCCTTAGCTACACCAACTTCAGTTATTCCGCGCTCAAGGTCGAGGAGAACGGCGTCCGTTTCCTTTTAAAGAACAGCGGTGGCGTCGAAGGCAAAGAAATCGTCCAACTTTATATCGGCAAAGAGAATTCTGCGTTGCCTCGTCCGCTTCGCGAGCTCAAAGGTTTTGATAAAATTTCGCTTCGCCCCGGCGAAGAAAAGGAAGTCACGATTCCTTTCGATGACAAGAGTTTCCGTTATTTCAACGTCAAAACCAATCGCTATGAAGAAGAAGGCGGAGCTTATCGGATTGAAATTGCCTCCTCCAGTAACGAAATCCGGCTGAGTGCCGAGATTACCCGAAAGGGGAGCGATGCTCCTTCGCCTTACGATACCTCTGCAATTCCCCACTATATGACGGGAAAGGTCCGGCAAATCAGCGATGAAGAGTTCGCCTCTATTCTCGGTCACCCTTTTCCGAATGACCCGCGGATCTACATTCGGAAGAATCGGATTATCGTCAATGATTTGACCACCGTATGCGATCTCAAATATGCCCCGGGTTTGTTCGGCCGTTTCTTTGAAAGGGCGATTCGTCATCTCATCCATTTCCTGCGTCACATTGGCCATCGGGCAGATGCCAACACCCTCGTAATGGGCATCTATGAAAACCCGTTGCGGAATATGTCGCGGATGTCAGGTGGCGCAATCTGCTGGAAACAGCTTGATGGATTGATTGCAATGTGCAATGGCCATTTTTTCTCGGGATTCCATCATTTCATCCATGAGGGTTACGTCGTCAAAAAACAAAGAAAAGTGGAAGAAAAGTTATTAAAACAAGCCGAGAAAGACGGCGCAGGGAGGTAGAGCGATGTGGTATCGGGAAAAGAAAGCGACGAGAGAAGAGAAGCAAAAGCAGATGGCGGCTTTTCACGCTATGAAAGAGGCGGAAAAAGCGAAAGCCAAAGTGGAAGAGAATGCTAAAGTGGTCGCCCTTACACAAGAGAACCCCGAAGAAAAGAAAGCGGCTAAGGCGGCGAAAGCGATAGCGGCGAAAGCCGCCAAAAGCAAAGCCAAAGCCGAGCGTGAAGTCGAGAAAGCGCGTTATCGTTCGCTCTCTCCCGAAGCACAAAAAACCTACCAAGCGGAAAAGAAAGCGGGAATTGCCGAGAAATTTGCCCAATACCAAGTTAATCATGATGCGGAAGTCAAAGCCAAAGGCGCCGAGTACGCGGAACGCTACGATCTTGGAGGCCGAATCGGACGTTTCTTTTTTAACCTTGGCCAGCTTCCGCCTAACCAAGCCTACGTGCGGTGGTGGCGCAAACTGGAGATCGCCCATCCGAATTTCTCGCGTTTGCTCTATCAGCTCTTCTATTTCTTGGTCTTTTCCGAAGGCGTCACCGTCCTTCAGTATCTGATTATGCTGTTTCTTCCGTATTGCTTTGCCAGTCTTTGCCATCAGAGTTTCGTTTGGCCCGCTGTTCCACTCGGAATCAGCGATGCCTCTGGCAACGCCCTGAATTGGGCAATTTTCAATGAACCGATGCGCGACGCCAACAATAACATCACTCTTGATCCTTCTCAGGCCGTTGTCGGCGGAGGCCTCGGCAATTTCATCGCTTTCGAAATTGCCATCTTCTTAGCGCAGTGCATCAATTTTCCTCTGCAAAGAAACATCACGTTCAAATCCCGTGGCAATATCCCTTGGCAGGCGATGTGGTACTTCATTGGCTGGGTTGCGATTTCCCTCTTCGTCAATGCCGTTTGGGGTATTTGCAATCCCTTCCTTCTCTATTGGGGCACGCCAAAGGGTATCTCCGATCTCCTCAAGACGTTTATCACCGGCGGCATCTCGATGACGATTTTCTTCTTTATCTTCCGGATTCTCTTCCCGGCTGGCGAAGCCAAGAAAGAGGACGACTCTTATGCTAATCAAGAGACGAAGGATGCCAAAAATAAGGAGAGAAAACCATGAATTCGCATCCCTTGATCACCTTCGTCATTCCAGCTTATAACTCTGCCGCTTATCTTCACTATGCCCTCGATAGTTTGCTCGACTTTGGCGAGAGAATCGAAGTGCTTATCATCGATGATGGCTCCAAAGATGAGACGGGTGCCTTGGCTGATTATTATGCCAAAACTTATCCGTTTATCCGAGCGATTCATCAGAGCAACGGCGGGCACGGCTCGGGAATCAATCATGGCCTTTTAGAAGCGAAAGGCCTTTATTTCAAGGTGCTTGACAGCGATGATTGGGTCGATGGGAGAGCTTTGGCCATCCTGTTGGAAAGCGTTGAGAAAGATGAGGGGGACATTGACCTTTATTTGACGAACTACGTCTATTGGCAAGGCCGCGATCATCGGGGTCAAGTCATCGATTTTCGCTACCTTTTTAAACATCATCGTCATACGGGGGGTTGGCGCGATATACATCCGTTTAAATATACGTCCAACATTACGCTTCATTCGGCAATGTATCGGACGGAAATACTCCGCAAATCCCGCGTCAATTGTCCCGAGCACGTCTCCTATGAGGATAACTATTTCGTCTATGCCCCCTTGCCATTCGTTCAGAGACTCTCCTATGTCGAGGTCGATCTTTATCAATACTTGATCGGTCGCGAAGGCCAGTCGATGGAGAACAGCACTTGCATCCGCAAGTACCACGACTTCATCGTCGATGCCGAAAAAATGTTTGATGCAGCCGACTTGCCGACGATTCGTCACGCCAATCTCGCTCTCTATAAAGCGATGTATCACCATCTGATTCTCAGTTTTGTCATGGTGCCGCTCTTCGCTCGCCTAAATGACAGTAACCAAGCCAAGAAGGATCTTCATGAGTTTTGGGCTTATTGCCATAAACACAACCCACGTCTTTATTGGCGGATCCGTTGGCATTTTGCCATGATTTCACTCATGATGCCGGGCAAGGCTGGCGCCAAAGCGGTCAAAATGGATTATCGCTTCGCTCACAAACTCGTAAAGTTTAACTGAGGCCAACAAAATGACGGGTGCCGCCGATCTCAATAATTCTGTCTTCTTCGACCCGGCCCTCTTTGGTTCCGCTTTTGTTTTGGGTGCGCGCTCATGCCGAAACGCTCAAAAAATGAGGCGCCCAAATCTTTTTTCTTTTTGCCCGATGAATGGGAGGGCCTTCAGCGATAAAACGTCCGTTGGGGTTGAGTCGCTCGATGCGATTCTCGGCGACGGATTCGCCCTGCCAATTCGCCGCCGCAAACTTCAGGGAACCCGGGTTCAGTTTTTGAAATTCCTCCGCTCTTTTGGCTCAGCGATGATTGACCATGACAGCGAGGACGACGCCTCACGAGGGAGGCTTTCGTCTTTCTTCTTAAGAAGAAGTTCTTGACGGCACCGCGTCCTCGGCCTATCATTCATAGGCTGAGGATTAATAAAGGTATGGGTAGGGAAAAAGTTTTTTTGATTTGCTCTGAGTGCTTGTCGCGGAATTATACCGTCACCAAGCGCAAGGATGATCCGAACCGCCTCGAACTCAACAAGTACTGCCCGCATTGCGGCAAGTACACGCTCCACAAAGAGAGCAAATGAAAGGAGACCCCCTATGACCCCTCCACACAAGTACATGAAGGAAGTCGTCAAAGAAGGCAAGCGCGTCCGCTGGCCGAATCGAGAAACCCTCTGGCCCGCCATCGCCGTCGTCATTGCGATTTCAGTCTTTGCCGCCATCTTCTTGGCGCTCGAAGACCTGACGGCTTATAACTTGATTCAGCAATTGGAGAAAGCCTTCGGAGGAAAATAAACTATGCCAGCACAATTAGGCGAGAAGCAGTGGTATATCGTCACCACCTACTCGATGCACGAGGCCAAAACGGCCGATAACTTGAAGAAACGTATTGTCAGCATGAACATGCAGGACTACATCCTGCGCGTTCTCGTTGCTGAACAAGAGATCCCCGTCCTCAAGGATGGACTTCCGACGGGCAAGACCAAGACCAAGAATCTTTATCCGGGCTACATCTTCGTTGAGATGATCATGACCGATGATTCTTGGTATATCGTTCGCAACACTCCGGGTGTCACGGGCATCGCGGGATCTTCTGGCGGCGGCCAAAAGCCGACTCCGGTCACTCGCGAAGAGATCGAACCGGTCCTTAAACGGATGGGCATGATCGACAGTTCGATGTACGATCGTTATAACGTCGGTGACGCCGTCAAGGTCATCCATGGACCGCTTGAAGGCACCGAAGGCAAGATTATCTCGATTAACAAAGAAACCGGCGAATGCCGCGTCGATACCGTCTTTTTCGGACGTTCGACTCCGGTCGATGTCGACTTCTCTGAAATCGAAAAGATCTGATATTGCCAAAACAAGAGCCTCGCTTTCGAAAGAGGGTGAGGTTTTTTATACCTTAGTTGTCGACAACTCGAATGCCGCCTCCGGATGGGAAAAAATACGGAAGCCTTGCTCTGAACGAAGAAGGAACCCGTCATTTTCTCCTCGCGGCCAAAAGCGCGAAGGATAGCGTCGTCCAGGCGTGGCTGAAAAGCTTGCTCGAGCCAAAGCAAAGTTAGGGCTTATCAGCCTTCGACAATCCTCTCTTTTGGATGCGGCCGAAGTCGGAACGGTGCGGGGTTTGCAGCAAATTCATGCCTATTTTTTGGTGGCTTCGATGCTTTCCTCGTCTTTATCAAAGGCATCGACTATTCTTGCTATTTCGAAGAAGCCTAAGAGACAAATGGCTTTTAAACCCGAACGTTCTGCCTTTTCTCGATTTCGATCTTAAACTTGTTTGGCTAATTTTTCGCTTTCGGGCATCTTCTCTTTATTATGGAGGCTGATGAAGGTCAGGATCGAAGGCACGAGCGGGGCGAGGCAGAAGAGGAAGCGGCAGACGGTTTGGAAAGAAAAGACGAGCCCGCCGTAATTTTCGATTCGATCCATGATGTAGACGGTGGTGGAAGTGATGGAGAAGAGGCAAAGGAAAGCCATGCCGATGCTAAGGGCGATGCGCCAGCGTTTTTCTTTGCCGAATAAAGCGATGCAAACCAAGAAGGAAAGGAAAGCCGCCATCGGCAAATAGGTGTCAACGCTGAGAATCGCATAAAAGGGGGGAGAATAATCCTTGACCGTGTGGAACCAATAGAGGAAGGGCAATTCAAAAGTCGAAGGAATCACAAGCGAAAGCGAAACAAGAAGCCAGGCAAAGGAGTAGAGGCTTCGGGCGTTGGTGGCCGTTTTGGCTTTGTAGATGAAGACGACGAAGAAAATCAGGGTGAAGGAAAGAATCAGTTCGGTGAACTCGTCGGCCATCTCAAGCAAGATATTGGCCTGATTGACGCCGGAATCGAGGGCGACGTTGGCGTTTTCGTACATGACGAGAATCAAAAAAGAAATGGAACAAAAGATGTGAATGATGTCGTAAATGGCAAAACCCAACGTGTTTAAACGCCGATCTTCTTCGGTGTGAGGCTTGTCGTGCGGATGAGAAATGAGGTTCATTTGAGCAAAAGATACACCAACTTTTGTTTCGTTGCACTAATCACGCGCGTGGTATCGCTTTCCGCCCTTTATTCTCTTTTTGAATCATTTGACTTGAAAATTTGGACAAAAAGCCCCTCAATTAATATCTAAAAAAATGTATCTTAACGAAGAATTTGATTCCATTGCCGCCCCCATCTTGGAAGCGGGCGAATACCAAAGCCTCAGAATCTACAAAGCCCATGGGCAGGTTAGCGTTTATGACCATTCGCTCTTTGTGGCTGAACGGGCCTATCTTTACGCGAAGAAGCGAAGTCTCGAATTGGATTATCGGAGTTTAATTCGCGGGGCTTTGCTTCACGATTACTATCTCTATGACTGGCATAAGAAGCACAAGGGGCATCGGCTCCATGGTTTCCGCCATCCCGCTTGGGCCCTCCATAACGCCCTTTTGGCTTATGACCTCAATCGGAAGGAACGCGACATCATCCGCAGCCACATGTTCCCTCTCACTTTTTTGCATTGGCCCCACTCGAAAGAGGCTTGGATCGTGAGCAAAATGGACCACAAGGAAGCCTGGGCCGAGATGTGTGAGCAGCGGACTCCTTCGCTTCAGAAACTTGTCTTTCAAGAACAATAGGCCTCTTCCCCTCCGCCATATCGAATGATCGAGAGGGCTTGAAGAGGCGCGGCCGAAGAAAAATGTGATTCCTTAGTGGAGGAATCTTCTTTTTCCTTGAAATATGAATATTTGTTCATATAATCGATGGTGTTTAATATGAAAGGACATTCATATATGACCGACTTACCTGACGAGAATACGCTCGACAAAATGGAGGATTTGCTCAACATTGCCTCCGATTGCACCCGCTTAAAGATTCTTTATGCCATTTCCGATCATGAGGCGAATGTCTCGGAAATCGTGGTGGCGGTTGGCGCGTCCCAATCCTTGGTCTCCCATCAGCTCAAAGTTTTGCGGAAGGCCCATTTGGTCGCCACCCACAAAGAAGGCCACAAAGTCTTTTATCAATTGGCGGACGACCACGTTATGAAACTTCTTGAGGTCGTCCACGAACACGTGGTCGAAAAGTAAGATGGCGGAAATCGAGCAATGCACGGAAGCGAAAGAAGAGGAAAAAAAGTCTCACAGCAAAAAAACGCTGGCGGTCTTCATAATCCGCTTAGCCTCAACGGCGATTCTGGCGGCTTTGGCTTATTTCGTCTTCACGGAAAGCGCCTATAATCTCGCCCTCAATTTGACGTTAAACATCTTAGCTTGGCTCATCTGCGCTTACGATTTGGTCTACGAAGGTTTCAAAAGCATGGTGAAAAGCCACAATCCTTTTGACGAGAACGCTTTGATGACCCTGGCTTCGATCGGAGCTTTCTGCCTTCGCTTCTTCGGCCCGAAGTATAACGAGTTCGTTGAAGCGGTGATGGTGGTCTTCCTTTATCAGATTGGCGAGCTCTTTGAAGAGGTGGCAACCGAGAAATCGCATAATGCGATCAAGAACGCCATCGGTTTACGGGCGGCTTACGCCAACAAACTCGTAGGCGAAGAAATCGTCAAGACTTCTCCGGAATCCCTGCAAATCGGCGATAAAGTGCTGGTCAAGGTGGGGGAAATCCTGCCGGGAGATGGCAAAATCGTCGAAGGCGAAGGAACGATCGATATGTCTTCCCTTACGGGCGAATCGCTCCCCATTGAGAAAAAAGCGGGGGACAAAGTCAATTCGGGCACCATCCTCAAAAGCGGTTCTTTGACGATCAAAATCGAAAAGACTTA
>JBAYEZ010000006.1:0-17994 GCA_041667485.1 Bacilli bacterium | reverse complement strand
GCTCAAGCCAACCAAGACGGAGAAATCACGATGCCGTCCGCCGCCTCCGCCGATGCTAAAGACAAGTAAAAAGCGCACGAAGAGAGGCTCAACCTTTTGGTGGGGCCCCTTTTCATTTCTTTTGATAGCGCTTCCTTAATGACCTTGCTACAATATTAAGGTACCGAAAGGTACTTACCACCCATATAGATTGCGTTTGGGTTCTCGTAATCGGGTCCGTCCCGTTTAGATAAACACATAAATCTACATTTTTTTCGTGTGAGGTGGAATAGCACTTTTTTCGGATGAAAATAAAGGAGTTTTTACGTTATGGATTGGTGGATTGGTCTAATCATCGGCATCGGTGCTTTTGTGCTCGGAATTGTCGTAACCATCTTCGTTTTCAAGTTGGTTCCGAGTTTGAAGAACAAGAGTGCTGAGAAGCAAGCAAAGCAGATTATTCGCGATGCGGAAATCAAATCCGAGCGGATTGCGAAAAACGCGGAAATTGATGCGAAACAGGCCGCGTTCGAAGCAAAACAGAATGCGCAAAACGAGATTCGACAGATGAAGCAGGAGATTCAGGCGGATCAAAACAAACTCGATCTGCGCGAACAGACGATTGATGCCCGCGACAACGCCCTTCTCCAAAAGGAAAACGCCCTTGATCAGAAGAACGATGTCTTGACAGCGAAGCTCGCCGAAAACGACAAGAAGAGCCAGGAACTTGACGTCAAGATCAACGGCATCATTGCCGAGCTCGAAAAGGTGTCGGGGATGTCGACCAAAGAGGCTCACGACGAGATCTTGGCCCGGGTCGAAAATAAGATGGCTGGCGAAATTGCCGCCTATATCAAGAATCAAGAAGATGAGGCGCGCGACACCGCGGAAAACAAGGCCCGCGATCTGCTCTCCTTGGCTTGTGACAAGTATGCTCAAGAAGTCACGACCGAGCGGACCGTTGCCGTCATTCCGCTCCCTTCCGATGAACTCAAGGGCCGCATCATCGGCCGCGAAGGCCGCAACATCAGGGTCCTCGAACAGACCTTGGGCGTCGATCTCGTGATCGACGATACCCCTGAAGTGATCACCGTCAGCTGCTTCGATCCGATCCGCCGCGAAATTGCGCGCCGGACGATGGAAGCCTTGGTCAAAGACGGCCGCATCCAGGCGGGCCGCATTGAAGAAGTGGCCGCCAAAATGAAAGCCAACGTCGATGTCGAGACGCAAAAGGCAGGCGAAGAAGCCTGCATGAAGCTTGGCCTACCCCGCATCAGCAAAGAACTCTGTGGCTATTTAGGCAAGTTGAAGTATCGGACATCCTATGGTCAGAACGCCCTCGATCATTCGGTCGAAGTTGCCTATCTCACCGGCATTATGGCCGCTGAGCTTGGCCTCGATCAAAACTTGGCCCGTCGGGCTGGCTTGCTTCACGATATCGGCAAAGCGGTGGACTTCGAGCAAGAAGGCTCCCACGTTCAGCTCGGCGCCGATCTCGCCCGCAAATACAACGAGCCGGATGTCGTCATTAATTCGATTGAGTCGCACCACGGCGACGTCGAAGCAAAATACGTCATCGCCCATCTTGTCCAAGCGGCCGATACCCTCTCTGCCGCTCGTCCGGGCGCTCGGAGCGAGACGCTGGAGACTTACGTGAAACGGATTGCTCAGCTCGAAGAGATTGCCAAAGGATTCGATGGTGTTCAGCAAGCTTACGCGATGCAAGCCGGCCGCGAGATCCGCGTGATGGTCATCCCCGAGAAGATTTCGGATGCCGATGCGGTCAAGATGGCACAAGAAATGCGCGAAAAGATTGAGTCGACCATGACATATCCGGGCACGATCAAAGTTTCGGTCATTCGTGAATATCGCGCGGTTGAAACCGCGAAGTAAGGAGTCGTTACGCGCATCCTTTTCTATGGCGATATCGTTGGGAAGGTGGGTCGCAAAGCGGTCCATCTTTCTTTGCCGAAGATCTGCGAAAAATATGGCATTGATTTTGTGATTGCCAATGGTGAAAACGCCACTCATGGCAAAGGCCTATCCGAGAATAACTACAAGGAAATCCTCTCCGCGGGCGTCGATGCCGTGACGTTGGGAAATCACTGGCATAGCCGCCAGGAAGTTGACGATTATCTCGATGATGCCGAACAGCTTGTCCGGCCGCTCAACCTTTTGAATTACCACCATGGTGTGGGCAGCGCTTCCTACGAAGTCGATGGCGTCGAGATTCGGGTTACGAACCTCCTCGGCGTCTTCGCGATGGAAGAAGTGGTTCGCTCGCCTTTCGAAGCGATGGAGGAACTCCTCAAAGAAAATCCGGAGCCCTGCATCCACATTGTCGATTATCACGCCGATTCGACGTCGGAAAAAGCCATTTTTGGCTATGTCTTTGACGGCCGGGTCTCCGCGGTTATTGGAACCCACACCCACGTTCAAACAAACGATGCGAAGATTCTTTCTGGCGGCACCGCTTTCGAAAGCGATGTTGGTATGTGCGGGGACGCCCATGGGGTGATTGGCTTCGAGAAGAAGTCGGTCATCAACAAGATCGTCTATGGCGAAAAGGGCAACTTCGCCCTCGATGATCATGCCGATATGATGGTGAATGCGGTGGTGATGGATTTCGATGAGGCCACCTGCAAGTGCCGTTCGATTGAGAAAGTGAACGAGAGCGTTCAGGAGTGAGATGAAGTTATGGCGAAGTGCGAATATCGGAGTTTGCCGAATCAGAAAGACGCCGCTAAGCGGAGCGCGAACACTCCGCGTTTTGCCGATGAACGCCCCGTGCCTGAAAATCTCAAGATCTTTGCCAAAGGGCGTTCTTATTTCATTCGTACCTATGGTTGCCAAGCCAATATTCGCGACGAAGAAATCTTTGCCGGCTACTTGGAAAAAGCGGGTTTCGTCAAAGCGGATTCAGCGGAGAACGCCAACGTCGTCGTCATCAATACCTGTGCCGTCCGCGAGAATGCGGAAGAGAAAATCTATGGTGAAATCGGCCTTTGCAAAGCCAACAAAGACAAAGATCCGGATTTCTTATTGATTCTCGCCGGCTGTGTCATGGGCGAAAATGGCGTGGCGGAGAAACTCGAGAAGACCTATCCTTATATTTCCCTGATCATCGGGACCCACGACGTCGCCAATCTTTTGCCGCTTCTCAGCGAAGTCGTGACCAAACGGAAGGCAATCGTCGACGTCCGCAGTTTCGCGGGCGAAGTGGTAGAGAATCTCCCCTCGGTTCGCCTCTCGTCGTTTGAGGCTTATGTGAATATTTCCTATGGCTGCGATAAATTCTGCACTTATTGCATCGTCCCTTATACCCGGGGAAGAGAGCGGAGCCGTTACCCGCAAGATATCCTCAAGGAATGCGCAGACTTGGTTGCCCATGGCTATAAGCAAATCACGCTGCTTGGCCAAAACGTCAATAGCTACGGGCTTGATCTCCCTGATGGAACCACCTTCGCTTCGCTTTTGGAAAATGTCGCCAAACTCAGGGTTCCCCGCCTTCGCTTTTTGACCTCGTATCCTTCGCAGTTCACCGATGAGATGATCGCGGTGATGGCTCGCTATTCCAACATCGTTCCTTGGCTCCATTTCCCCGTTCAATCTGGCTCGACTTCTTGTTTGAAGAGAATGGGCCGCCGCTACACGAGAGAAGAGTATCTTGCCTTGGTGAAGAAATTAAAAGCTGCCCTCCCCAACCTTGCTTTGACCACCGACATCATCGTGGGCTTCCCTGGCGAGAGCGAAGAAGAATTCGCCGATACGTTGTCGCTTGCTGAAGAAGTGCATTATAGCGCCGCTTTCACTTTTCTTTATTCTCCGCGGGTCGGGACGCCGGCCGCCGGCATGGTGCAAGTGAGCGAAGAGGTGAAGCACGAGCGCTTCGACCGCTTGAAGGCCCTCATCGAGAAAACCACCTCGGAGCATTCTCTCGCGATGGTGGGCCAGACTTTCGAGGTCTTGGTCCAAGGCCCCTCGAAGAAAAATGGCGATGTCCTTTCTGGCTATGCGAGCAATGGCAAATTAATCAACTTCAAGGGCCCCGCCTATTTGACGGGCTGTTTGGTGCCGGTCAAAGTGAAGGAGTCCCATACCTATTCTTTATTAGGCGAATTAGCGATTGATCCTCTCATCGCCAAAGCGCATGATGTCGCCTTTTTGATGAGCAAGGATCCGCTCTTAGACGAATATCTTCGCCTTGATGAAGCGATCCGTCAGAATGCCTCAATCACGAAGCTCGGCGAGGATTTAATCGCGAGCAAAAAGAAAATGTGCCTCGAGATGGGCGATAAGGCCCTTTACGAACACGATAAGAAAGACTATGAAGCCCTCTTGGAGAAAATCCATGACCATCCGCTTTTGCAAAATCGCGAGGCACTTATGAGCCAAGTCGAAGGGGAATTGCTCCAAGTGAGGGATGCCCTCAAATGATTCTCGTCCTCACCGGTGCCACCGGCAGTGGCAAAAGCGAGTTGGCCATTGCCCTCGCAAAAGCGGTGAATGGCGAAATCATCAACGCCGATGCTTTTCAAGTCTATCAAGATCTCACGATTGCGACTGCCGCCCCAACCCCCGCGATGAAAGCGGAAGTCCCGCATCATCTTTTCGCCTTCGTTCCGCTTTCGGAGGGCTATGATATCGCCCATTATCAGAAAGATTGCCGTGCGGCAATCGCCGATGTCTTTTCCCGCGATCATCTGCCTATCCTCGTTGGCGGGAGCGGCCTCTATATCCGATCTGCCCTCTATGATTATGATCTTTCCCTTGATACATCCAAGGTGGATATGCGAGCCTATGAGAACCTATCCGATGGGGATCTGCATGGGATTTTGGAAAAACTTGATCCTCGCGAAGCCCAAAAAATCAGCGCGAATAATCGGCTCAGGGTCTATCGTGATATCCAAATCTGTCTCGCCGCTGGCGAAGCCAAGACCAGCTTCTTGGCCAAGCAAAAACACGAAGCGATCTATCCGACCCGTTTTTTTGAGCTCGACAAGGAACGCAACGAACTCTACGCTCATGTGGGCGAAAGAGTCGAGGCAATGTTTGCCGCCGGACTTTTAGAAGAAACGATTCCCCTTATCGAAAAGTATGGCCGGGATGCGATGGCCTTTAAAGCGATCGGTGTCAAGGAGCTTTTCCCCTATCTCGACCACAAGGCCACTCTTCTCGAGACGAAAGAACTGATCAAAAAGAACACCCGTCATTATATCAAAAACCAATACACGTGGTTCCGCCACCAATTCCCTCTCATCACCGTTTCCGCTTTAGAGGATATAATCAAGGCATTATGAGTGGCATCGATGATCGAAGCACCCTCTTATTGGGGGCGAATAATGTTGCGGCCTTAAAGAACAAGAAAGTTGCCATTTTCGGTTTGGGTGGCGTCGGCGGGACTTGTTTTGAGGCGTTGGTCCGCTCGGGCGTTGGTCACCTTTGCGCCATCGACCGCGATGTGGTGGATGAGTCGAACCTCAACCGCCAGCTCCTTTTCACCGCTGAAAATGTCGGGACGAAGAAAGCGGGAGCGGCTTTTTTACGAGCCAAGAACATCCGGCTCGACGTCGAAGTGCTCCCCGAATGCTATTCAGTGAGTGAGGAAACGCTGAAAGAGCATGATTACTCCACCTGTGACTATTTGGTTGACGCAATGGACGATATCCCTGCAAAAATAGCCTTAATTGATTACGCTATTTCCTACAATATCCCGCTATTAGTCTCACTTGGGATGGGTAATCGGCTCGATCCTTCGAAAGTCAAAATCTGTCGTCTCGACAAAACGGAAGGCGATCCGCTCGCCAAGAAACTCCGGAGCGAGTTGCGGAAAAAAGGCGTCGATTTGAAAAAAGTCACGGCTGTTCTTTCCGAAGAAATCCCGCTTGTTCGAAGCAAGAAACCCGCTTCGCTGATGATGGTGCCCTCTGCCGCGGGCTTGCTTTTGGCTTCGAACGTTTTGAAATCGCTTTTAAATCTATCGGCGAAGTAATATCCTAAATCGGTATAGATTTTTAGCTCATTTTGGGAGGATTGAACCATGAGTCTTTTAAAAATTAATGAGGTCGCTGCCAGCGCAGGAATTCCAAGCGAATACGTAATTCCTTACGGCTTCTACAAAGCCAAGGTTGATACGTCTATCAATGCCAAATTAGCGGGCAAGCCCGATGGCAAATTGGTTTTGGTGACCGCGATTACCCCGACTAAAGCCGGCGAAGGCAAAACCACGACCTCCATCGCTTTGACCGAAGGTTTTGGCAAGATCGGACAAAAGGCGCTTCTTTGTTTGCGCGAGCCGGCTTTGGGGCCGGTCTTTGGCATCAAAGGCGGCGCGACGGGCGGCGGCTTAGCTTCGGTGGCCCCTTCCGAGGACATCAACCTCCATTTCACTGGCGATATGCATGCGCTCACCAGTTCGATCAACTTGATTTCCGCCATCATTGACAACTCGATTTATCAAGGCAATCCGCTCAACATTGATCCGAACCGGATCGTTTGGAAGCGGGCGATGGATATGAATGACCGTGCCCTAAGAGAAATCATCGTGGGGCAGGGCGAGAAGAACGGGGTGGAACGGAAAGATGGTTTTGTCATCACCGTTGCCTCGGAAATGATGGCGATTATGTGCTTGGCTCGCGACGAGGAAGATTTCCACGAGCGGTTGCTTCGCATCATCGTCGCCTACGACAAGAACGGCAAGCCGCTGACGGTTAAAGACCTTAACTGTTCGCATGCCGTTATGAAGCTGATGAAAGAAGCTTTGAAGCCGAATTTGGTTCAGACCCTCGAAAACAATCCGGTCTTGATTCATGGCGGTCCTTTTGCCAATATCGCCCATGGTTGCAACAGTTTAATCGCGACGAAGATGGCGCTCAAATTAGCCCCGATTGTGGTAACAGAGGCGGGATTTGCTGCAGATTTAGGCGCTGAGAAGTTCCTCGATATCGCTTCGAGAGAAGGCGATTTACACCCCGATCTCGCGGTAATGGTAGCAACGATTCGCGCCCTCAAGATGCATGGCGGAGAAGTTTTTGAGAACCTTGCGGTCGAAGACGTCGATGCTTTGGCTAAAGGCATGGGCAATTTGGAGACGCACCTTGAGAACATCAAGAAGTATGGTTTGCCCGTCATCGTGGCCATCAACCACTTCGAGAGCGACACCCCGAAAGAAATTGCCTTCATCGAGAAATGGTGCGATGAGCATCATTATGAGTATTCGTTCCTCGACGGTTTCCTCAAAGGCGGCGAGGGTTCAATCGATTTGGCGAAGAAAGTTCAGGCGATCCTTCGGAATATTCCGAGCAATTATCATCCGCTCTACGATCTGAAACTGCCGCTCAAGAGCAAAATCGAAATCATCTGCAAAGAGATTTACCGGGCTGGCCAAGTCGTTTATGAGCCGAAAGCCCTCGAGCAACTTTCCGAATACGAGAAGATGGGCTTTTCCGATGCCTATATCTGCATGGCCAAGACCCCGCAATCGCTCACCGATGATCCGAAAGTCCTTGGCGCGCCCCGCGGTTTCACCATCACGATTCGCGAAGCCAATCTCTCAGCTGGGGCGAACTTTATCGTCCCGCTCACCGGCGCCATCATGACGATGCCAGGTCTTCCAAAGATTCCGGCGGCGGTGAAAATGGAGGATCAGCCTTGGTAGTCCCGAGCTATGCTCTTTACGACGAGGTAGAGATGAAAAAAGAACATCCATGTTCCGCTCATTCGAAGCGTTTCCAGATTATCCGCCTCGGCGCCGATATCAAGATCCGTTGTCTCGGATGTGGCAACGTCATCATGATTGACCGCGATGCCTTCAACGAAAAAATACGAGCTGTCATCGGACATCATGAGGCCGAAATAAAAGTCGAAGGGCACAAATGACAAAAAACCCTCTATTAGTAAGTGGAGGGTTTTCTTATTTACCGCATACTCAATCTCGGCAAAAGCTTTGCTTCTTCATCCGGCAGCTGTTCGGCGCTCAAAGGCATTTCTTTCATTTTGCCTTCGAAGGGCCTCGTGGCGATAACGGGCCCAAGCGGGTCCGGCAAGAGCACCTTACTCAATTGCCTCTCCCTATTGGAAAAGCCGTCTGAAGGAGAAATTTACTATCTCGATGAACGCATCGATTCTTTTTCGGACGCTAAGAAAGAGGATTACCGCAATTTCGAATGCGGTTTTGTCTATCAGCATTTTAATTTGTTGGAAGAGAAAACCGCTTTTGAGAACGTCGCGATGCCGCTTGAGTTACGGGGTGAGAGCGAAAAGGAGGTGGCGTTGGCCGTCCATGTCCTTTTCAAGACCTTCCATTTGACGGATTTAGAGAAGAAAAAGGCTCGGCTCCTCTCTGGTGGGGAGAAGCAAAGGGTGGCGATCTTGCGGGCGCTCGTTGGCAAGCCCCGCGTTCTCTTCGCCGATGAACCGACTGGCGCTCTCGATAGCGAGAATGAACTTTTGGTGATGGAGACGCTTAAACGAATTTCGCGCGAGCAACTCGTCATCCTTGTCAGCCACAACGAGCGGATTGTGAAGGGGTATGCTGAGCGAGAGATTCAGTTGGAACAAGGCTATTTGGTGGGGGATAATCCAGGAAAATTCCCTGCAGAACCCCAACGGATTAATCATAAGCGAGGTGGGAGCAAGCGTTGGCTTTTTCGTCTTTTGAACGAGGATTATCGGCTTGATTGGTTCAAGAATCTTTTATCTTTTTTTACTTGTTTTCTTTGTTTTCTTTCTTTGATTGCCACCTTCGGCTTCTATGTCGGGAGTCACGAAGAGATCGAAAGGGAGAAACGTGCCTCGCTTCAATATCTTCAAGCCTCGATCTCGAAAACCGTGACCTACCCGATCGCTGGCTCGCCGCTTAAACTTTCGCAATCTTCGCGTCCGAGCGAAGAAGAGATCGCAGGGGGCCTCGCTTCGCTTAGCGGGATTTCTATCGCGCCGGATTTCTCTTATTTTTTTCCGTATTATTCCGCTTATGCGATTAATGGGATCCCCAAAGATCCGGTGAGTTTCTTGCCGCTTGAAGACCTCTCGCTCGCGGACCGCCAGATTTCTTTTCTTAAAGAAGGGGAAACTCCGCAGGGAATCTCGCTTGATTATGTCTTAGTCAACGAGGAGTTTGCCGCCCTCTTTGATGAAAACCCGCTCGATCATTTATTGACGCTAAACAACACCGTCAGCGTCAAAGAAGGCGAGGCCAGTGACGACGTGAGTTTATCATTCTCTTTCCGAATTTTGGGAATCGTCCACGAATTCTCTTTCTTAAACTCCCCCAAGGTTTATTACTCTTATCCCGCTCTTCGCTATGAGATGGGGGAAATTACCTTGCCCAACATCTCAAAGGCGCGAGATGCCCGTGTCACTTGCGCTTCTTTCGTTGAGGAAGCGGAGGGCCATTCGGCCTACGCAGGCTACGACTATCTTTTATTTGCCAGCGATGAAAAGGCGGCTGATCGCCTCAAGGCGAAAGCCAAACAACTGAGCGAAGCCTCTTCCGCTTTATCGATAACGTCGAACGCTTTTTCTCTTGAAGAGGCCTTTCTCAATCTCAGCAACGCTTTTTCCTTGGGCCTTATTCCGTTTTTGGCCATTGAGATCGCCGGAGTTTCCTTCATTTTAGGTTCGTTGGCTTATTCCTCTTTCTTGGAGCGGAAGAAGGAAGCGGCCATCTTGATGAGCTTAGGAGTCCGTAAGCAAGATCTTCGTTTTCTCTATCTCGGCGGGAGCTTCTTTACGGCGATCGCCGGAGTTTTTGCAGCTTTGTCCTTGGCTCTCCCACTTGAAAAATACGGCTCGGTTGTTTTGGCAAAGGTGGTGGGGGTCTCCCGTCTGATCTCCATTCCCTTAGGTTCCTATTTCAGCATTCCATTTTTCTTGATCATCGCCTTGATCGCTTTTGCCCTTCTCATCAGCGCCCTCGGGGCAGGGCTGCCGCTACTTAAAGCGGAAAAAAGCAATATTGCAGAGGAATTAAGAGACGAATGAAAAACATTGAGATTCGCCATCTAGGCAAGCGGTTCGGCGATCGCGTTCTATTTCAAGACGTCAATTTAAGTTTTGAAAATAAAGGCCTCTACGTTATTTTGGGCGATTCGGGCAGTGGCAAGAGCACCCTCTTGGACCTGATTGCCGGCCTCGATGTGAATTACACAGGCGAGATTTTGTCTTTAGGTTCTCTTCTTAAAGAACGAAGCGAAGAGGAATGCTGCAAGTTTCGGCTCGAGAGAATCGGATTTATTCGCCAATCTTCTGACCTCCTTGAACTCGAAAGCGCGCGCGAAAACATCCTCTTGCCGCTCAAGGCCGTTTCCAGCCTCTCGCCTCGGCTTGCAAAGCGAAAAGCCCTCGATCTTCTCTCTTTCTTCAACCTCAAAGAAAAATCCGAGCAAAAGGCTAACACTTTATCCGGGGGCGAACGGCAACGGGTGGCTTTGGCCCGGGCCTTGGTTAATGATCCACCCATTCTTTTGGCCGATGAGCCGACCGGAGCTCTCGACCCCGAGAACGCCGATTTGATTTATTCGGAGCTGCATCAATTAGCGAAAAAGCGTTTAGTGATCGTCGTTTCGCACGACATCAAGCGAAGCGAGAAATATGCCGAGCATTTGCTTTATTTGCAGGACGGGCGCTTTCTTGAGAAAGAAAACGCTCCTTCCGAAAGCGAGAACGCAAACGTCACGACGCTTGTCAGTCCAAAAGTCTCTGTAATTCACGCCTCTTTTAAGATGTGGCTCCAGCATGGCTACCATCTTTTAATGGCAAAGAAGAATCGGAGTTTCCTCTCCTTTTCCATTTTGTCATTCTCCCTCCTTTCTTTAGGTTTGTCCCTCTATGTGAGTCGTGATCTCTCCAAAAACCTCTCTTCGGCTTTTACCTCTCTTACGGGCGAAGGAGTGGTGGTGATGGAAAAGGCCGACAAAGGCGAAGAGACTTTCACCCGCATCATCTCCGAAAGCGAAGAAAAGGTCAAGGCCATCAGTCTTCAGCATTCCGCCCTCGTCAGCGATTATGGCCTCTCCTATCTCGCCCCGTTTGAGACCTATTTTCCAGATCTCAACCAAGCACTGATCTCCTGCCAATATGGCAACGTGGTGATTCCCTCGCTCAACATGCGGACCGCGAATGATTTTCTCTGGCTCGATTCTTATGATGATTTGTCTTTTTACCCTGCCTGTCCACCTTTGCTTGAAGAAGAACAGATTGTTCTTGGCCTTCCTTATTCATCGATGGTGGCGATCTGCTTGAATCTTCATATCCTTCGAAATTTTGAGACTTTGGGTCAGTATTTATCAATCGAATCTTTGGAATTGACTCTCCAGGTCGCCAACGCGAACTGGAACTATAGCGATGAACAACTTCTTAGCGTGGTGGCGGTGACGCCGAGCGAAGTGCCAACCATCTACCACTACGATCATCGCTGGAGTTCTTATCTTCTTGAGGAGAAGATGCGTTTCCCCACCAGCGATGAGCCCGATGCGAGTTTGCCTTGGATTATGCAGAAAGTCTTTTATCTTGAGCCCAAAGTCACTCCCTATGAGTTTATGAAAGGCGTGCGAGCGCAAGAGAGCCTATCGCCCTATGTCTTTGAACGAGCTTCCTATCTCTTTGAGCAAACCCATTGCGTGATTGGCGAGGCCACGAACCTCAAACGCTTCTATGTTTTTCTTGTGGACAAACACTCGATTTCGCCCGAACTTATTTCAAAAATATCTGCCAATCCTGCCTTTTCTTCTTTTTCGGTCTGCGCGGCTGGCTCGTATCAGACATTTCCGGAGGCTTTGACGAGCGGCTTTGCCAATCCCTTCTTTCTTAGTAAGAGCGTCGAATCCGCCACGAATTTGATCGATGCGATGTCTTCGGTGAAACTCGACCAGGCGATGGTGGAGCCAAGTTTGCCTATCGATGCTGTCGAAGGCAGCTTCTTGAAGCCTTTGGCCCAAGCTCTTTCTTTCTCAAGTGATTTTACCTTGCTGAAAGACGGACGAAAGCCTGTTGGCGAAGAGGAAGTCTGTCTCTCCACTTCTTTGATGGCGAAATGGGGGAATCCGAAGGAAATCTATGGGGCCGCCCTCGTTTCTTCCGAGACCATCGGAGATAAACTCGAGCGGGATTATCGCCTCTTTTCTCTCAAAGTCGTTGGTAGCGTTCTAAGCGACAATGATGTTCTCTATGGTGAAAGCTATTGGACAATCGACTTCTTTCGCGACATTCTTGGCATGAGCGCCTTTTCGCTCGAACCCGAGAAAGTGATGTTTCATTTACGCAATCCTTCGGAAAGCGAAAGTATCCTCGTCGAACTGGGGGCGGCATATCCTCATTATCGTTTCATTGACCCTTCTTTGAGTGTCAAGCAGTCCTTGTTCCAGGTGACTTCCTATGTCGATTTGCTTCTCAAAGTCGCCAGTGCGATTACGCTCACGATCTCCGCTTTTCTCCTTTTGACGGTCGCTTTATTGACTTCTTTGGAAAATCGAAATGAAGGAAAAATGCTCTTTACCTTGGGCCTTCCGCGAGAAGAGGTGGCCGAGAGTTATGGCGCCACGCTCTGTCTCTTGACGATAGCCAGTGCGATTGCAGCGGTGGCGGAGCTCATTGGATTCGAGTATCTTTTCGATCGGGCGATCCAAGGGAACTTTGGGACTTCGGTGCCTTTTGAACTCGATTTCGTTCCTCTGATCGGAATTGTCATTGCCAGTTTCTTTGGTCTCTTTCTCGTCTTCGCTTTGCTCCGCAATTGGGTTTTTAAGCGCGATTTCAGTCGCGAAGGGCGCTAAAAAAGCCAGCCCCATGACGGAATGTTGCGATTTTTGTTAACGCTTTTTCTTTCTTTGGTGTATAGTAATCCGCGGTTGGTTAGTGTCGAGTAGATACGAACGAACTAGAAAGGTTAGATACTCCATGAAGGGAACAGTTAAGATGTTCAACAAGGAGAAGGGTTACGGCTTCATCCACGGTGATGATGGCGTTGACTACTTCTTCCACTATAGCGAGCTTCAGATGGACAACTTTAAGACTGCCGAGCAGGGCGAACACGTTGAGTTCGACGTTCAGCAATCCGATCGTGGTCCGCGTGCCGCTAAGATCAAGAAGCTTGATGCGGCCGCTCCGGCCGATGTCAAGTAATTGAACTTTCTAGTAATAGATAAGTTTGATCCTGAAACCCCCACCTCACGGTGAGGGTTTTTCTTGCACCCTGTTAAATCCTGTTAAATTATTAGCTGTTTTGTTATGGCCGATCGGAGACCTCCAATAACCCCAAAGTTAACAGAACCACAAAAATGGTTTGAGATAGACAATCCAAAAAGAAGGGCCCTTTGTGGCCCTTCACTTAAATTCTTTTTTCAAGGTTAAGCGGTCTGGGTCGCTTTTTCATTCGCGCTCTCCATTGCGAAAAACTCGCCTTTTTTCGCCATCAGTTCGCCATAGGTTCCGCTTTCAAGGATCTGGCCATTCTCGATGTAGAGGATCTTGTCGGCATTCCGAATGGTGGAGATGCGGTGGGCAATCACGAAAGTGGTGCGGCCCTTCATCGAGGTTTCGATGGCGGTCTGCACTTTCTTTTCGGCGATGTTATCGAGGGCGCTCGTGGCTTCGTCGAAGAAGAGGAGGTCGGGTTTGCGGATCAAGGCTCGGGCGATGGTGAGGCGCTGTTTCTGCCCGCCTGAGAGATTTGTGCCATTTTCGTCGAGTATCGTGTTGACGCCCTGTGGCAGCGTGTTAATGAAATCGTCGCAATTGGCTTCGTTGAGGGCGTTTTTGACGTCTTCATCGCTGTATTGTTTGAGGCCATAGGTGATGTTCTCTTTGATCGTGCCATTGAAAAGTACCGGACTCTGGGAGACGAGAGAGAGGTGGTGGCGATAGTCTTTTAACGAGAGGTCATTGAGCGAATGCCCATCGATGGTGATTGCTCCAGCTTCCGGTTTTAAGAGGCCCAATAACAGGTTGATGATCGTGGTCTTGCCGCTTCCTGAGGGCCCGACGAAAGCGACGCATTCGCCTGGCGTGGCCGCAAAAGAAAGATGCTCGATGGCATCCTTGTCACTATCGGGGTAGCGGAAGCAGACATCGTCAAAAGCGATCGCACCTTCAATAGAAGATAAATGCAATTTGTCGGTGTCGTCTTGGATTTCTTCTTTGCTCATGAGTTCGCTTAAGGAAGCGATGGCTTCTTTGCCCGTTGCTAAGGAGGGAATCAGGTTGAGCATGCTTTGGATCCGACCATTCATTCCCGAGAACAGCGATTCGAAGAGAACGATTTCGCCGATGCCAATTTGTCCCTCGACCGCCAGATAGATGCAAAAGAACAAACAGGCGAAGTTCAATAGGCCGCCAACAACGAAAATCGAGGAACCGAATACCGCGATGGAGGAATCGAGGCTGAGCCCTTTTGAGCGAACCACCTCAACTTTTTTGGTCATGCTTTCGATTTCGATGTCTTCAAGGCCGTGCGCTTTGACGACCGGGGTCATTTCGATCATGGTGGTGAAGCCGCGCGCGAGCGAATCATTCGCCAAGCGGTACTGGCGGCTTTCTTCCTTGATTTTGTTGGAGAACAAGCGGACGAGAAGAACATCGAGCGGGATGGCTAACAAGAAGAAGACCGCGACAATCCAACTCTTATAAATCACGATGCCGTAGGTGATCGCTGAAGTGATGATGAGCGGGATAAACGTCTTGAACAAGGTGGTGAGGTAATCCTCGGTTCCTTGAACGTCGCGAAGGAATTTCGCCTGCAAATCCCCGCTCGTCATCTCGCGGGAGAAACTGAGGGAGAGATGCTGAAGCTTGCGAACGACGCTTTCCCGAAGGGAGGCGGAGGCGTTTCGCAGCATGTTGTCGGTCAACCGGGCATAGAGCGTATGGGTCAAAATGTTTTGGATGAGGGAGACTATAATCAAAAGCGAATTGATGAGCAACGGCATCCATTCATCGGAAAAAGTGAGATGGTTCGCCAACATCTTTTGAACCAAGTCAATCAAGTTCGCGGTGCAGACCGGGACGATATAGACGGGGCTATCTTTGATAACATAGAGCAAGAAGGATAAAGCAATCCGCCCTTTATTCGAGCGGAAGGTTTCTTTCAGGATCGGGGCTTTCTCCCCGCTGCGGAATAAGCGACTATAATCGGTTTTTTTCCTGTTTTTTTCTTCGTAGGACAATCCCATAAACGATTTCCTCGCTCCCATCCTAGACTTATCACGGTCCTTTTGCCATCGCCAGGTGGGTTAAGCGCTTTTATAACTTTTCGAAAAGGCTGAGAGCTTTTTCAATGTGTTTTTTCTTAAGGTCTTTTTTTCTGAATTTTGTCAGTGAATGTATCGAGGCGATAGGGTGATATTTGAAATGAAGAGGGGGAGGTCGTGATCATTTAACCATCGAAAAACTTAGAAAAAAATTACTCTGCCATTTCCGCGCTAGCCAAAGAAAGTTGCGAGCCTATTTATTTGACCGGAATTGGAGAAGGTGATGTCTTTTTATGAGTCTTGAGGCTTTTTGAGTGGCTAACGAAATCGCTTGATTTGGAACGTCACCTTTTGCGAAGCGAACAAGAAATCTCCGAAAGAGTTCCGCTAAAGAGTATCGAAGAAGCGGCCACGAGTTACGGCATAACGTTGAAGAAGTAATGGTTTTTCGTCTCTTTTTGTCCTCAGCAAAGATTATTGGTAAAAAGGCCGTGGATTCTTTTATTATTTTACCCCGAGGGATATAATCTCTACGAGATTAAAGAAAGAAGTTTAGCAAATGTCCTTAAAAGCAGGTATTGTCGGTCTTCCTAACGTGGGCAAATCCACCTTGTTTAACGCGATTACCAATTCGCATGTCCTAGCGGAGAATTATCCTTTTGCCACCATCAATCCGAACACCGGGGTTTGTCTCGTTCCCGATGAACGGCTTGATTTCTTGACCGACATGTTCAAGCCGAAGCGTAAGATCAACGCTACCTTCGACTTCTACGATATAGCCGGTTTGGTCAAAGGCGCCTCCAAAGGCGAAGGCCTTGGCAACCAATTCTTGGCGGCCATCCGCGAATGCGATGCCATCGTCGAAGTGGTGCGTTGCTTTGATAACCCGCAGATTCTCCGTTACAACGAAGCCCCGGTCAGCCCGCTCGACGATATCGGCGTCATCAATCTTGAGCTCTCGATGTCTGACCTCGACATGGTCAATAACCGAATCGGAAAGCAAGATATCCGCGCTCGGGTCGCCCACGACAAAATGGCCCAGTATGAAATGCCGATTCTTACTGCGATGAAAGGCGTCTTGGAGCAAGGGATCCCCGCTCGCCTCGTCAAAGGCTTAAGCGCCGAGCAGATGGATTATGCCCGCAAGAATTTCTTCTTGTTGACCCTCAAACCGATCCTCTACGTCGCTAACGTCGCCGACAGCGACTATACCGACCTCGATAACTGTAAGTACTATCAAGAAGTCAAAAAAGTCGCGGAAGGGGAGAATGCCCAATGCATCCCGCTCAGCTGCGAAATCGAATACGAGATCTCCCAGATGCCGAGCGAACAAGACCGCAAGGATTTCCTCGAAACCCTCGGTGCCAAAGAAAGCGGCCTCGACAAGCTCGTCAAGGCGTCCTACCGCCTCCTCGATCTCTCAACCTTCTTCACCTGCGGAGCCGATGAATGCCGCGCGTGGACATTCCAAAACGGAATGTTAGCCCCTGAGTGCGCGGGCATCATTCATAGCGACTTCCAAAAAGGCTTCATCAAAGCCGAAATCTATGATTTCGATGAGTTGAAAAAGTGCGGGAGCGAACTCGCCGTCAAAGAAGCGGGCAAACTCCGCAGCGAAGGCAAAGAATACGTGATGAAAGACGGCGATATCGTCTTCTTCCGTTTCAATGTGAGCAAATAATGGATTTGCGGGTTGGATACGGGGAAGACATCCATCGTTTAGTCCCCAACCGGAAATTGGTGCTCTCCGGCACCAAGATTCCCTTTGATCTCGGCCTTGAAGGCCATTCGGATGCCGATGTGGTTTTTCACGCCGTGAGCGATGCCCTTCTTGGGGCTCTGGGCTTGGGCGATATTGGCAAATACTTTCCGCCCAACGATCCCAGCATCGCCGGCATCGATAGCCTCTTGATCGTCAAGAAGTGTTTGGCGATGGTCAAGGAGCGGGGCTACGAAGTCCATAACGTCGATGTCTCAATCTCCGCCCAAGAACCCAAGCTCGCTCCGTTCATCCTCGAGATGAAAGGAAACTTGGCTCTCGCCCTCGAAATCAAAGAAAGCCAAGCCTCGATCAAAGCGATGACCAACGAAGGTCTCGATGCGGTTGGCAAAGGCGAAGCCATCAAGGCCAGCGCCGTCCTCTTGCTAATGAAGGAATAACATTATGAACAATGAAGAAATTTTAAAATCGGATCTCGTCAAAGCCGCCGTCAAAGTCGGCGTCGATGTCACTTTGGCCGATGTTACCATCGACCATTCAAAAGATCCTTCCCATGGCGATTACGCGAGCAATCTGGCTTTAAAATTTGCGAAAAAACTCGACAAAAAGCCTCTCGATTTCGCTGCCGAGATCAAAATGGCGTTCGTTTCGGATGTGGTGGACCACGTCGAAATCGCCGCTCCGGGTTTCCTCAATTTCTTCATGAAGGACGAAGCGCTCGGCTCGATTGTCGAGACGATTCTGAGCCAAGGCAAGAATTATGGCCAAGCCTCGAAGAAAAACAAATCCGTCGATGTCGAGTACGTCTCGGCCAACCCGACCGGCGATTTGCATCTCGGCCACACCCGTGGCGCGGCGCTAGGCGATGCCATCGCCAATCTCTATGCCAAAGCGGGCTATGACGTCACCCGCGAGTACTATGTCAATAACTGCGGCAACCAGGTTGAGCACCTTGGCCACTCGCTAAGTCTTCGTTACCACGAGCTTTTCGGGGAGAAAATTACCCTTGGCGATGACGACTACCATGGTGAAGATATTGTCCTGATCGCCCAAGAAATCAAAGACAAATTCGGCGATAAATATCTCCTCGACACCAAAGAATCCCACGAT
>JBAYEZ010000005.1:0-21361 GCA_041667485.1 Bacilli bacterium | reverse complement strand
ATCCGGATGGCAAGATCGCTCCGCGCAGCCAGACGGGGACTTGCGCCAAGTATCAGCGCGAATTAGCCAAGGCCGTCAAGAACGCCCGCTATATGGGTTTACTCCCTGAGCCGGGCCAGCGTTGATTGATCCGGTGGCCGAACGAAGTCGTTTTTACTAAAAAAGAACGACGGAATTCGTCTTCAATAGAAATTAAGAGGCTCTATAAAATCTAAATCGGGTTTAGTCAGGCCGGTCAAAAACTGACCCTGAAACTCTAAAATCCCACTCGGATTAGGAAGGCGCGTCAAAACGCGCCTTTTCTTTGTCGTCCGGAATCGGCTCAAAGAATGAGAAGGGCCTTTTCCGAAACCGTTCGAAGCTGCGATATCCTTAAGCGTCCTTGGTGATTGTCTTTATTCGGTTGCCCGGCCCTTCCATCCCGTCGTTCGAGAGCTTCAGGCCCCATTTCGTTCCTAGCCGGCCCCTCGGCGATCCCGTTTTCCACTTCTTATGGGTTTGGTCGGCCTTTTTGGTCTCCTCGGCCGAGCAGGCCGTGAGCTTTTCGGATATGAACTTGACCTCCCCAGCGGCGTTGATGAAGGA
Organism: Bacilli bacterium; assembly: GCA_041667485.1. Lineage (GTDB taxonomy): Bacteria > Bacillota_I > Bacilli_A > RFN20 > CAG-826 > UBA4951. The sequence continues at coordinate 20,776 of JBAYEZ010000005.1, read as the reverse complement.
CAACTGGATTTTGGTGTATCTCAGCAGGTCCTGAGGTGCGTTCCAGCATTGCCGAAGGTCTTAGCTGAGTTGGAGACGGTGGGCCGCCATGGCCTCATAGGGGACGGCCTCGCCGGTCCTCTGGTTCGCGTGCCATTTTGGCGTGATCTCGGGCCCGCCCTCGAGAAATTCCTTCCAATGGGTTTCATGAAGTTGTGCTTCGGCGTGCCCTTGCCCCCGCCCTGATGGAATTGATGCCGTTCGTCATCCGCTCGATGATGAGCGTGGCGCGTGGAAGAAAGGCCTGCATATCCATCGCACTTGCTGGCGGTGAGTCGCCTGGCCGATGCCCCCGAAAAGATAGCGTTGAAGCATTCTTCGAGGCAGGCTTTTTGGTGTGGCGTCTGAGGTTTACGGCAGGCATCCTCATCAGGCCTCTGATCCTTGCTAATTTTCTAAAGGCATTTTTCTTCATTTAGGGCGGAACCATTAACATTTATTCGTTGATAAGAGACATCGAAAAACTCCTCGCCAACTACTGGGTTGGCGAGGGGCTTATTTGTCTCGTTATCGGCTTAAGATACGGTCGAGGAGATCAGATGGTGGAGTAGATCCAAGCGATATCGCTCAAATGCTTTGTAAGCGTGGCAGCCATTAACGACAGAACCATCGCATTGACTATGGCGCCCGTCCAGATGTTGCCGGTCTTCTTGAAGAAGTAGCGGCTCGAGAGGGCGATGAAGATGGTCGGAGCAAGGAAGTTCCAAGTGAAGATCGCCGGATTTCCTAAGTACTCGGGAATCGGATGGCCATTGATTGCCAAATAGCCATAGTTAACCGCAATCAAGATGATGACCGGCAAGACGTTGGCAACCGTGCAGAGCAACGTGGACAGCCATTCCGGCATCTCCTTAAATCTAGCCGAAGAGATCAAGGCGCCGTTGGAAACGGTGTAGAGTAACCACATCGGGAAGAAAATAGCAAGAATTTGCGGCAACCAGATCAATCTCGGAACGCCGACGCCATAAACGGCGGCAGCAAAGAGAACATCGAATCCAAAGTATGCAATAATCTGCGGGATGTACATCAGCACGACGATTTCAATCGCAAGCAAGAGTGTTTTGAAAGCTTGGCCGACATTATTGAACTTAGCGGTTTCTAAGATGTCGCGGGTTCTTTCTTCCGGATGCTTGAGGTAGCAAATGCGTTTTGCTAAATAGTTCACGCCAATTAAAATGAAGGCGATAATACCGCTGATGAGGGTGTAATAAGCAACGGATACCTGTGCGCCGAAATAGGTATCAATCCTAATTCGCGATCCAGCGTTGTTCATGGCCGTCTTATAGGTGAAGATCGACAATAAGATTAAAGGAACGAAAGTGACAATTATCGGCACAATCTCTTGCCACTTTTTGATGGAAGGAAGTTTCTCTTGACGGCATAAGATGCCGTTGTCCGCAGTGAAACTCGCATTTAACGAAGCGAACCGTTTACGTTTTAATAACCAACCGCCAATGACGAAGGCTGAAGCGAAGAATCCTAGCAACCCTAAAATCTGGAAGGCCATGGAGAGTTGCCAGGTTTGCGAGTTACCGGGAATATAATTTGCGCCTGTCGGAACGCCGAAGGCCGAATAGAAGAAGTTGCTCACCAAGTTAGCGCCAATATCGCTGAACATGGATCCTGGGTGAGTATAATTCGGATTGTAAATAACAATGCCGGAATTTGTTGAGAGTTTTTGACCCGGCTTCGGATCGGGGATGCGTCCATCCTTGTTCCAATACTGTCCTAACGGAATGTCTTGACCGGCCGGAATTAAGGAAGTAGCGGCGGTACGGCCCGTGAAATGATCAAACAGTGAACGGGCGATAGAAGCCTTCGCCATATCGTGGGTGCCAAAGATGCTTGTGTCGAGTTCGTCATAACGTCCCGAAGCCGATCCAAGCAAGAAGCCATCAAGATCTTTTACGCCATTAATGGCTGGGGCGGCTGCAGTGCCTGAAGGGCAATAGAAAGCCGAAATCTTCTTGGTAAATTTTGGTTTCTTGATGGGATCAGCCTCATACTGAAGACGATAATCTTCAAATTGGAGAACCACACCAGCGAGGGCAAGATTGCCGCCGCTATGTCCGGTGACGCCAACCCGGTTTTCATCAACGAAATCCAAACTCATTGCGTATTCTGTCGCAGCCAACGTGCCAACAGTCTCTTTCGGATCGCCAAAAGGCGAGAACGGCAGGGTACCGGCTGCTGGGGCCCAGTTACCCTCGTTGACAATCGAAGCATCCGTTCTTCCGTGGCCTGCTAAATCGACCGTGACAACGGCGAAGCCTCGTTTGGACAATTCGATGTAGTTCATGAACTGCATCTCTTTGGTGTTGCAGTTGCCGTGTGCGCAAATAACAACGGGGACTTTATTATCCTTTGAGGCGTTATGCGGTTTGTAGACGGTCAAGCTGATTTGCTTACTGCTACCTACCGTTAGGGTCTTGCCATAGTCTTTTCCGTTGGCATCATTATTGTCGTTTATCGTCTTGACTAAGTTTGTGAGTGAAGTTGTCACCACGTTTTGTTGAACGGAAAAGAAACTGGTTTGAGTCAAAAAGCTACCCAATATCGAAAGCACTAAACTAGCGCCAACGATGATTGATGACAATGCAAGTTTTGATAAATGTTTTTTCATTTATTTCTCCTTTTTATTCATTTCGTCTCGTTTTAGAAAGTCGACTATTACCTTTCATTTATTTTATTCTTTTTGTCCTCGCGTTTATTCTCCTCCTGTCTTTTTCGTTTCTTTTGATTGAAATTATCGTTATTTGTCTCGTTCTCGAAGAGCAACGAATTCACTGCGGGTTAGTTCTGCGAATAATGCTAGGTCGTCTATCGTGAGCGCGGTTGAGATAACAGAATGGTGACCGCCTCCATTTTCCAGCCAGAAGCGCAATCCCTCTTTAAACGAGGGGCGAATCTTCCAAAGAAGACGAGCAACTGGTAGTTTTGGCATTTCGGGAGCATCGATTAATTCCACCGGCATTGCAATCAAGCGGAAGTGATCGCCAAGGTCGATCATCGTCGTCTGAATGCCTTTGCCTGTAATGCCAGCAAAGACAAGGCGAGCGGGATCTTCCTTGCCGCCGATGCCTAAGGGATGGGTTTCCACGACCGGTTTGTTTTTAGCAAGGCGTGGCGAGACTTCGAGCATATGGGATCCGAGTTCGACTTCTTTGCCGGGCGTCAGATCATAGGTGTAGTCTTCGATGAAGCCCGTTCCCCCTTTCTCGTGTTCGCTCATTGCCATCAATACGGCGTCGAGACAAGCGGTTTTATAATCGCCTTCTGGTCCAAAGCCGATGCCTTCATCCATTAGATCCTGGACAGCTAGTCCGGGCAGTTGGCGAAGTCCATGGAGATCTTGGAAGTTATCGGTGAAGGCCCCGATGCCAGTTTCTTTGATAAAGCGGTGCATCGCCACCTCGTATTTGGCTTGTTCAACTACACTCGGTTCGATCGGCTCCGCTAAGATATATTTCTGACGATAGATCTTGAGCTGTTCTTCGACTTCTTTGTCGGTGACTTTCGCAACGAGATCGACCCAATCGCCGATGCCGTAGTAGTTTGTTTGCCAGCCATAACGGATTTGACTTTCTAAGCGATCGCCATCAGTAACGGCTACTTCGCGCATATTGTTGCCGAAGGTCGCGGTTTTTAAGCGACGAGAGCGGTCGATTGCGTTCGCCACCCTGGCGAACTGACGGATTTGTTCGACAACTTCGGGATCGCGGTAATAGCCAACCGCAATCGCGTGGGGAATGCCAAGACGGTTTAAGATGAAAGAGAATTCGCGGTCGCCATGAGCGGATTGATTGAGATTCATGAAATCCATATCGATGGTTTCATAAGGGAGTTTCTCGTTTGCCTGAGTGGCCAAATGAATCATTGGTTTACGAAGGGCTTGTAACCCTGACACCCACATCTTGGCAGGCGAGAAGGTGTGCATCCAGACAATAACCCCAAGGCAATCAGGATCATTGCTCGCTTGGCAAAGGACGGTTTCGGCTTCGTCCGAGTTTCGAATGGTGGGTTGTAAACTGACGCCAATTTCCATTCCGCTAAGTTGTTGGTTAAGAAAGGCAGCCATTTTTTTGCTGTCTTCTTTAACTTTTCTTAGGGTTTCCTCACCATAAAGGTCCTGACTTCCGACGACGAAATAGAGTTTCTTCATTGTTTGTCTCCTTGCCCATACGGGTGATTTTTTCCATGTTTACGAGAATAGTGGAGGGCCGCTAACTCCGGATTGATGGTTCGGATCGTGGGATCAACCAACTGACTTAATAACGCCAGGCGCGCGCATTCCTCGATAATCAGCGCATTTTCGGCGGCTTCTTTTACGGAAGTTCCCCAAGCGAAGACGCCGTGATTGGCGGCCAAACAACCAGGCGAGGATGCCGGGTCTTTGCCCACAAAAGCTTCGATTAAAACCTTGGCAGTATTTTTTTCGTAGTTTTTTGCGATTTCTTGCTGGCTCAGGGAACGAGCGCAAGGAATGGACCCTTGGCAATAATCGGCTTGGGTCGTGCCATAGGAAGGGATATCTTTTTGAGCTTGGGCAAAAGCGGTGGCGTAAGGGCTGTGGTCATGAACCACGCCTTGGATGGTCGGGAAGTTGCGATATAGTTCGAGATGGGTTGGCAAATCAACTGAGGGCCTTAATTTGCCTTCGATGACTTTGCCATCTAAATTGACAATGACTAAGTCATCAGGGGTCATCGTTTCATAAGGAACCCCGCTCGGTTTAATGACGATTAAACCTTTTTCCCGGTCGATGCCTGAAGCGTTGCCCCAAGTTAAAACGACCAAATGGTTTTTGACAAGGCTTTGGTTGGCCTCATAGACGGCTTTTCTTAATTCTTTGAGCATGAGTGGACCATCCCTTCTCCGATAGCTTTTTCGCCGGTTAAACAAGCGAGATACATCTTTTGGAAAGAAAGGAAACGGTCATGCAATCCTTGACTCGGTTCCTCGATTAAGAGCGAGACGTCTTTGAAAGGCACCTCCGCTAAGAATTCCGATAGAGAATAACGTTTGGCATAGGCTAAATAGAGTCCAAGAAGTGCCATGCCCCAAGCTCCGCCTTCGGAGGCTGAAGGGTTAAGAGAAATTTGCTTATCAAGGATGGATGCCAAGAAACTTTGAGCGACCTTTGGCGTTTTGAACAGCCCGCCATGAACAATGATTTCTTTGGGAACAATACCATCTTTCGCTAAGAGATCCACGCCTAAGGCGAATGAGGCAAAAGTAGAGAAGAATTCGGTCACCATTAGGTTGGAAATCGAAAGATTGCTCCGCTCGCTGGAAGCCAATAAAAGAGCCCCATCTTTGACCTGGGTGATGTTTTCTCCTGAAAGGTAATTGTAGGCTAGCAAAGCCCCATTATTACCGTCGTTTCGATAGGCCGCTTTGAAAAGGATATCATAGATATCATCATCGCTTCGTTCCGCTCCAAACAGAGCAAGGGTTTCTTTGACGAGTTTGGCACAGGCATCGATTCCTGAGGTGCAATTGTTGCAGTGAATCATTGTGGCCTTTAACCCTTCGGGGGTTGCGACGATATCGACCTCATCACGGCGCGGAAGTTTCTTCTTGTCGGTGATGAAAGAGCCGAAGATGCTGGTGCCAACGGAAATGTTGCCGCTGCCCACTTGGATGGTATTGGTCGAGATCATTCCGGTTGCGGCATCCCCTTCAGGCGGACAAAGCAAGGACCCCGGGAGCAGATCACCTTCGGGATCAAGCAGGCTTGCGCCTTCGGCAGTAAGGCTGCCAACGCTCTCAGCAACGGGATAAATCTGCGGGAGAATCTCTTCCATCGTTAAGTGGTAGCCCTCTTGTTTTAGAAGAGCATCTTCTTTCTGTTCCATTGCGGCATCGTAGTGACCATTTTCATCGAGTGGGAACATTCCTGAGGCATCATCTCTTCCGATGCCTAGCGTCCCGCATAGTTTCATGTTGATATAAGCGGACAGCGTTAAGAGGTGAGCGATGTTGGGGACGAAAGTTTCGTGCTGTCTGGCGGCTTGATAAAGATGGGCGCAACTCCAACGCGCGGGAACGTGGAAGCCAAAGACATTGGAAAGGAGACGAGCGGCGTCTTCGGCATTGTTGTTGCGCCAAGTGCGGAAAGGGGCCAATAAGCGGTTTTGATTATCGAGAGCGAGAAAGCCGTGCATCATGGCCGAAACCCCAATATATTCAATTTTCTCTAGGGCAAATCCAACGTTTTTATCAAAGTCATGCTTCATAGCGAGGTAAGAAGCGCTGATGCCTTGCATTGCCTCTTCAAGGCTATAAATCCAATAATTGTTTTCGAAGCGATTTTCCCATTGGAAGATGCCAGTCGAAAGCACCTTACCCGAAGCGTCAATCAAAATGCATTTAATTCGGGTCGAGCCCAGCTCTATTCCTAGGGCAAGAGGGCGTTGATAAAAAGAGGATGTGGTTTGCATCGGTTTTGCCTGATCTTTTTTTGAAAGCGCTATCATTATTGCCTGCATATTAAGTAAAAAGAATAGATAGACTTCCTTAAAAACTTTGTTTTTGTTCGCAAAAAGAGGTAGAGTTCAATAGAGAACTTTTTATGGCAAGCGTCCTGGATAATGTGAAGTTGACGGCGATTTTGAAGGACTTTTATACGGTCACTCGCATCCGAATTGCGATTTTGGATAATAACTATCGCGATATCGGTGGCTATCCGCGCAAGCGGGCGGAACTTTGTACTTATATACGCTCTTCCGTTGAGGCGGATCGGCGGTGTCGTGAATGTGATCGCAAAGCTTGTTCGATCGCGCGCCAGTGCGCTGGCCCTTATATGTATCGATGCCATGCGGGTTTATATGAGATTATCGAGCCCTTATTATTGAACGGCACCGTCGTGGGTTACCTTTTCTTTGCCCACATGTTTTCTGCACCCAATCGGGCGGAAGGCGAAAAGATCATTTTAAATAGCTGTAAGAATTATGGCCTAGACCGAGCCAAACTAGTTTCGCTTATCGCCGATTCTCAACTTCTTAGTCTAGAATATATCGCCGCTTCTTCCCACTTACTGGAGACAATTGCTACCTATCTTTGCTTAGAAAAACTTGGAGTTATTCGCTACGAAGACAACCTTCCGATTGTGGTGAATCAGTACATTCTTGATAATCTCAATCACGACATTCAAATTGACGATATTTGCTTGTTTGCCGGCGTTGGTAAAACAAAGCTTTGCGCGATGTCGAATCGCTATTTCGGCATGGGAATCCACGAACATATCCGTTCGTTAAAAATTGAAAAAGCCAAAGCAATTTTAGCCTCGGATGAAAATGTTTTTATCGAAGATGTGGCCGAACGTTGTGGATTTGGTGATTACAATTATTTCATATCGATCTTTCGAAAGGTCGTCGGTGTTACTCCTAAAAAATATTGGTTGGAACATCGCGGAGAGACGACGGAATCCGAACAGGCCTTAACCCCGCTTTTGTAGAGAAAGAACAATAAAGACGTGTACCTCTTCGGAAGCCTATTGTGGGAATGTTGCCAGCTTTCTAAGGAAGAATTCTACGAAGATATTTCAACTATCGGATTTTGTGCTGAGGAAAACGTCTGAAGGGGCGTTTCTTGCTCGAGGATCAACGCTCCACGATCAATCAAGCGGTGGATTTGTGTGATGGAGAGCATCTCGATGCGATGTTCCCTTGCGGTGATATTTTAGGACTCGACTGTCCCCAGCGCCGAAGCAACCGCCTTTTCCGCTTCCTAAATTTAAGAGTTTTGATTGTGTGGCTTTGAGTTAAAGTCATAAGAGTCAGAAAGTGGTTAAGAAATTGCGATAGGCGAGTTCCATCTTGCGATACCGCAAAGGCGTAACCAATATGTTATAGAACGAAGCCGTTCTTTTAAAAAAGAACGGCGGAACCCGTTTCCAACAGAAATCAAGATCGGTCGAAAGGTCGGTCTTTGCTATCCCATTTTTCGATGTTCAATGTTTAAAACTTGGACTCAACCATAAGTTTGTATTATTTTCCGCCTTCTTATGCAAGCATCGTGGCGGAGAAAAATTATGGATAACGAGAAAATCGGCCTCTTCATCGCTCAAAAAAGAAAACAAATCCCCTTGACCCAAGCGGAACTCGCCGAAAAGCTTTGTATTTCGGATCGGGCGATTAGCAAATGGGAACGAGGCAAATCGCTTCCTGATGCTTCGTTGATGGTTGAGCTTTGCTCCATTCTCGGGGTTTCCCTTTCGGAGCTTTTCGCCGGGGCCGAACTCTCCTCGGAACGAAAGCCGGTGGCACTCGAAGAAGACCTTTTAGCCCTAAAAAAGGAAAACGAGGAATATGCAAAGGCTCTTCTCAAAGCGACCTGGGCGATTTTCGTGCCGACATTTGTCTTGGTGCTCCCCATCGTTTTGCTCGCATCCTTTTATACGAAATTACATCCCGAGTTTTGGCCTTGGACCATCGTTATTCTCGTCGTTTCCTTTGCTATATTAATCACGGCGACTTTTCTTTGCCTCCGTTTGGAGTGGAGAGCCGGGGTTTATGTTTGCCCCCATTGCGGGGTGATGTTCAAAACGAGTTACCGGGCGGTCTTGTTTTCCATGCACGCGGGCACTACCCGCCATCTCCGTTGCCCGAAATGTCATGAAAAAGGTTGGTGCAAAAAGAAGCTCAAGTAGAATGACGTTTCTTTTGAATCGGAGGGGGTTTGTTTTATTTAATGGCGTTTTGCTGGGAATATTGAAGCCAAAAGCCTTTCTTTTAGTCACAAAAACGAGAAAAGCGCCATCGTGAAAGCATGAAGATAGATTTTGATGAGAAGAAACACATTTATCCGCTCAGGGCTTGCCTTTGGCTTTTTTTAGCAAAGACTATTATAAAGTCTTTGTTTTTGGTTTTGCCTCTTCAGGTTATAATAACAAGGCAATGACCAAAACCCTTTCCAAACTCCGACTCGTAACCTTCATTCTTTTCCTCTTCCAGATTCTTGCAGTGGCGGCAGCCCTGGCTATGTGGATTTTTGTTCCCGCCTTTTCCGATGCAACCCATTATCAGCAAAATGTTCTTTATATTCTCGTCGGTTTCGTGGTCTTCGTTGTCACGGACGCTTTATTCATCTGGTTCAGTTTGATTCATATCAACAAGCTCCGGCAGAAGAACGATGTCGAAGCGGCTCGCCTTATCGGCTCTGATGTCCAAGAAGCTTACGACTTTGGTCAAATCGGTCTTGTCGTAGCGGACGAGTCGAATGTGATTATGTGGGCGAACGCTCTTTTCAAGGACCGACAGATTGACCTCATCGACACCCAAATCTTCGAGTGGTTGCCCGCCCTTAAAGACTTAGTTAACGCCCCGGTCAACAAGGTTGTTAAAGTGGAAATCAAAGGCCGCCAGTACGATGTGAAATACCTTTCGGAGCCGCGCCTCTATATTTTCAAAGACGTCACGGAATACGAGAACGTCGTTAACTACTCGGAAGAGCACGCCGTCGTTTTGGGCGTCATCCAGATCGATAATTTTAAGGAGATCGCCTCTGAAACCGACGAATCGGCCGATGTCGTGAATAAAATCCGAGCGATCATTGCCGATTATTGTCGCGATAACGGGGTCTTGCTCCGCTGGGTTCGGACCGATACCTACTTCAGCGTTTGTGATTATGGCTCGCTTCAGAAGATGGAAAATGATAAGTTTTCCGTCCTTGAAAAAGTCCGTCAGGCCGGCGCAAAACTGGACAATCCCTTGACGCTTTCAATCGGTTTTGCCCACGACTTCCCTGATGTCTCCAAACTGAATGAAATGGCAACCCAAGCCCTTGATGTCGCTCTTTCAAGAGGCGGCGATCAGGCTGTCGTTTCTCAATATGGCGCTGAGTTGCGCTTCTTCGGTGGTAAGACCGCGGCGGTCGAGACCACGTCCAAGGTCAAGGTCCGCTCGGTCGCTGATTCAATCGTTTCGTTGATCAAATCCTCATCCAACGTTTATATTATGGGCCACCAAGATATGGATATGGATTCCCTGGGCGCGGCGATGGGTATCGTGGCGATTTGCGATTGGTGCAACAAACCTTCAAAAATTATTTATAACCCGAAACTCGCCGAAAAGAAAACCAAGATGGCGTTCCAAAGCGCTTTCTCGCGCGATGTGTTTGATAAGATGACAATTTTGCCCGAAGACGCCGCTTCGGCAATCAAAGATTCGACCTTGGTTATTGTGGTCGATATCTCGGTGCCGGAGATGACGATGGCGCCAAAAGTCCTCGAAAAGGCTACCAAGGTCATCGTGATTGACCACCATCGGCGGAGCGACAAATTCATCGATCATCCGGTTCTCGCTTATGTCGAGCCTTCGGCTTCAAGCGCTTCAGAACTCGTGGCGGAATTAATTCGCTTTGCGACCGCCAACCCGCGAATTGAATTGAAACCGACTTTCGCGACGCTGATGCTCTCGGGTATCTTCCTCGATAGCTCTTACTTCAAGAGCAAATCGACGGGCATGCGGACGTTTGAGGCCGCCGAAATTCTCAAGGAGTATGGCGCGGATAACTCGGTCGCCGACGATTACCTCAAAGATGAATTCGAAGAGTATTCTCTTATCACCAAAATCATCTCGACGATGCAGACGCCGCACTACGGCATTGTCTATTGCGTTTCGGACGATAAAGATATCGTTGAGCGGAGCACCCTTGCCAAAGTCGCCAATCAACTGATGCAGCTCAAGGACATCAACGCTTGCTTTGTCATCGGCAAGACTGACGAGAAAAACGTTCGGCTCTCTGCTCGAAGCGATGGGACGATTAACGTGCAACTGCTTTGCGAAAAAATGGGCGGGGGTGGCCACTTCACGATGGCCGCTTCTATCTTCCCCGGCCAAACAACTGACCGGGTGGTCAACACCCTGACGACGACGCTAGACGACTATCTTGATGCAGCAAGAGCCAGCGGCGACACGACTGGCGGAGGAGGAAAAATATGAAAGTCATTTTGTTAGCGGATGTTTCGGGCGTCGGAAAGAAAGGCGATACCGCCAGTGTTTCCGATGGTTATGGAACCAACTATTTGGTTCCGCACAAACTTGCGGTCGTCTCGACCCCCGAAAACCAGGCGAAGTTGTTGAAGAGCAACGCCGAAGAAGACGCGAAACAGCAACAACTTAAGAAGGATGCTGAACTTTTGGCGGCCCGCTTGGAGCATCTCAATGTTGAATTCACAGCCAAAGTCGGCGGCGATGGTCGGATGTTCGGCACCATTTCTCCGAAAGAAATCGAAGAAGGAATGAAGAAACAGTGGAATATCGTGATCGATAAGCGCAAGTTCATCGACAAGTTTCCAGCCAACGCGATAGGCTTCACTCGTTTGAGAATTGAGCTTTATAAAGGCTCAGCCGGTCAAGTTATCGGCACCGTGAACGTTCACATCACTGAGGAAAAATAATGGCGAAGATCGTTTTGCCTTCGAATGTTGAGGCGGAACGTTGCGTCCTTGGCTCCATCTTGATGGATCCCTCAGCCGCGTCGACCGCGCTTTCGGCTTTGACCGAAGACGTCTTTTCCGACGTCGATAAGCGTAATCTTTTGGTTTATAAGGCGATGGAGATCCTTTCTTCACACAATGCGAGCATCGATGTTCAAAGCGTCGCTGATACGTTAAATAACCTCAAGACCTACGATGACGCGGGTGGCTCCGAATACTTGATGGAACTTATTCAGTCCACCATTTCGCCCGACAACGTCGACCACTACGTCAAGATCATCAAAGATCAGGCCGTTTTGCGCGAATATCTCCTGCAAATTCAAGCTATTCAGGATTCTTACGTCAAAGGGGACGTCCCCGATATCGGCGAGTTTTTGGCGACCGCGACGAATTCGCTCCAGGAGATTGCCTCCAAGCGTTCCGTCGGTGAGTTCAAGGACGCCAAGACCATCGCGACCGCAGTCGAGATGCAGATTCAAAAAGAAGCCAATGGCGATAATCGGGGCCTCACCGGTCTCGATACCGGTTATAAGCGGCTTAACAAATACACCCATGGTTGGCAGAAGAGCGATTTGATTGTCATTGCGGCCCGTCCATCCGTTGGCAAGACCGCTTTCGCGCTTAACCTCGCCGTCAATGCGGCACGTTACAAGGACAAACCGGTCGCGGTTTTCTCATGCGAAATGCCTTCCGAACAAGTTATGAAACGCTTGATCGCGAATTTCTCGCTCGTCAAACTCGAAAAGATTCAGACCGGGCCGCTCGACGAAAAAGAACTTGGCAAAGTTTCTTCCGCCGTCAATACCCTCAGCAATACCAAACTCTATATCGATGATACTCCGAACCCCAAACTCAGTGATTTGGTCAGCAAGGCGATGAAACTCCAAGACAAACTCCAGAGTGAGCATTCGGATCTCGCGATGATTGTCATCGACTATCTGAACTTGATTGGCACCGAAGGCAACTATGATTCGCGTGCCAACGAGGTCAGCGTCATCACCAAGACCCTGAAGCAACTCGCCCGTCAGATGAAGATTCCAATCATCGCCCTCGCCCAGCTCAACCGTGATGTTGAACAGAATGATGGCCGCATCCCGATGCTGTCGAATCTTAAGGAATCCGGCTCCATTGAGCAGGATGCCGATATCGTTCTTCTCATGTATCGGAGCGACTATTACAAGAGTCTCGGAATTAGCGATAACAAAGGTCAGGCCGGGCATAAGTTCGGCAAGGACCAATACACGCAGCAACTGGAGCAGCAAGTCCAGCAGCAATCGCAGCAAGCGGGTAAAGACACTGGCATTTCCGTTGTCTCAATCTCCGTCGCGAAAAACCGCAACGGCCGGACTGGCGTCATCACCCTGCTCTTCGACAAGAACCTTCAGCGTTTTGATACGCCTTCCTTTTCGCTTGAACAAGAAGAAGCTAAGAAGAACGGCGTCATCCTCGATACCGATGACGACGATGGACAATGATCCGCTTTTTGATTGTCGGGAGCGGTTCGAAAGGGAACGCTACCTTCGTTTACGATGAGACTACCCTTTTTCAGATCGACATGGGTCTTTCTTTCGGCCGGATCAAAGAAGGCTTGGACGAGATTCGACATACGAAAGACGACATCAAGGCAATTCTCATTACCCATGAGCACACCGACCATGTCGGCGGCCTTCCCGTTGAGCATGACGTTCCCATCTATGCAAGCGAGGGCACTCTTTTCAACCCGAGCAAAGTAATATCTCCGCAAAAAGCCTTTCCTTTGGGCGATTTCGTGATTACCCCGATTGCCGTTTCTCACGACGCAGCAAACCCGATAGGCTTTGTGATCAAACAAAATGAAGAGAGCCTCGTTTATGTGACGGACACCGGCTATCTCTCCGAGGATAATTTAGCTTTGATGAAAGGGGCAACTTACTATATTCTCGAAAGCAATCACGATTACAAGATGCTCCTCCATTCGCATCGGCCCGCTTCTTTGAAACACCGAATCCATAGCGACGTGGGCCACCTCTCGAATTCCGATTCCGCCCATTATGCGGTCGAATTGGTCTCACCTGCGACCAAAGGAATCTATTTAGCCCACCTCTCCGAAGAATGCAACACGCCGGCGTTAGCCAAGGAAGCCTATCAGTTTGCCTTTGAACAAGCAGGCGTTCTTTTCCCGCAGGACCATGTGATTTGCGCCAAACAGAGGGAAAGCATTCTTGGGGGCGATTTATGAGAATCCGGATTCTGTGTGTCGGCCATTTGAAGGAAGATTATTGGCGGTCGGCTCAGGCCGAATATTTAAAGCGGTTGTCCCCCTATGCCCAAGTCAGCATTGAAGAAATAGACGACCTTCCTTCCAAAGAGAACGCTTCTTTGGCGATGGAAGAGGAAGTCAAAACGAAAGAAGGGGCCAAAATTCTTGCAAAACTCAAGTCAAACGAGTTTGTCTGTACTTTGGATCTCGCCAAAGAAGAACCCGATTCTATTGCGTTGGCGAACAAGATGATGAAGATGTTCACGAGAGGCGGGGCTGAGATTGCTTTCGTGATTGGCGGTTCTTTGGGCCTCTCGCAAGAACTGAAGAAAAGAGCGAGCGCCTCGCTCTCTTTATCGAAATTGACGTTTACCCACCAAATGACGCGGATTATTTTGCTCGAACAGCTTTACCGCTCGTTCAAGATTCTTAATCACGAGCCTTATCACAAGTAGGGTCGACTTTGTCGATGAGGCCATAATGGACCATCGCTTTGGCCCAGCCATCGTTATCGATGTCGTCGGTCACAAAGTCGGCGACCGCTTTGACGTCAGGCAAGGCGCCACCAACCGCGATGGAAGCCCCAGTGAACAAGAGCATCTCAATGTCGTTATTGCCATCGCCTAAACTCATCGCGTTATCTTGGGTCCAGCCATAGTACTCCAAGACGGCTAAAATGCCTTTTGCTTTATCGGAATCCTTCGGCATGATATCGACGGCGTATTCATCCCATCGGGCGGCTTTGCAGTCTTTTAAGTGCGGCAAGAAGAGCGATTCATCAAACTCATCGCAGAAGGCAATCATCTGATAGACCGTCCGGTCATAAGGAATCGGGAATTTGCGAGGCTGAGGGAAGCGGGTGCCATATTTCGCGTGGGCATCGATGACGCGGTCATCGATCATGTTGATGTGGCCCTCATTTTCTTCAATTAGGGTCAAGCCGAATTTCAGGCGGTAAGAAAATTTGATCATCGCGCTAACGACATCGACCGGGATCGGGTACTTATAGATGACGACGTCACCGATCGCAGCGCAGGCGCCATTCATCATGACGAGGCCATCAGGTTTCACGATATCGAGGATGCCAGTCTTGCGGATTAAGTAGTAATTGCGCCCGGAACACAAGAAGACTTTGATGCCTTTTTTTTGCATCTCGCGAATCGCATTGATTGCGCTGGGGGGAACATGATTTGTCACGTGACTGAAGAGGGTAGCATCGATGTCTGTGAAAATGATTTTAATGTCCTTTGGAGTTCCCATAAAAATAACCCTCCTTTCACATTTTAAACCATTTAGGGTATATTTAATTGCGTTAACTTTATGCTTTACCCGGAATTTGGTCAATACAAATCGTATGTCGATCCCACCAACGATCTGGTGAATGCCTATCAGACCGATGACGGTCACCTTTTCTACGTTGAACCCGGCTTCTACTACGCTTTGGAAAACCTGAAAGAAAAACGGCGAGAAGATTTCCCGCGGATCATGGCGGTGATCGAAAAGATCGTCAAAGAAAATCCGAGAGTGGTTTTCACGGGCAATTTTGATTCGCCTTTTATTGATAAAGAAGGCTTTCTTTACCGCGAGATCGGGGATATTACCGACCCGCTTAAGATCTTTGTTGAAGACAAGAGTCGCGGCAGCGACTATGGAGACTAAATGAAACTCGCCATCATCGGTTTGGGCTATGTCGGTCTTGCGAACGTAGCTTATTTGGTGAGCCATGGTCAGAAAGACGTGGTTGCCTTCGATCGGGATGAAAGCAAAATATCCCTGCTAAAAGCATCTCGGTTCCCTTTTAATGAGCTTGTGCTCAATGACGTCTTAAAAAAGGAAGCCAAGAAAATCATCTACACCTCTGCGGAGAAAGACCTCGCCGATGCCGATGGCTATTTCGTTGCGGTGGGCACTCCGAGCAAAGAAGATGGAACCGCTGATCTTTCCTTTCTTGATGACGCTCTCAACACGATTGAAAAAGCTTCGAAAGGATCGAATATCGTCATCCGTTCGACTGTACCGGTTGGAACCGCGAAAAAAGTTGCAGATCGTCTCGCTTCCTTTCATGTTATTTCGATGCCGGAGTTTTTGGCGGAAGGCCGTTCATATGAAGATGAATCTTCGCCTTATCGGATTGTCCTTGGCGCCAAATATCAACTCGATTTCGATTTTATTCGAAATCTCCGCAAAACCGAGGTTAATGAGGGCGTTCCTTTCTATTACATGAGCAATGAATCGGCTGAATTGTGTAAATACGCCTCCAACATTTTTCTTTCGATGAAGATCAGCTACATTAATGAGATGGCCCGCCTTGCGGAAGCGGTCGGCGCCGATATCGATGATGTTGCGATGGCGATGGGCGCCGATCCGCGGATTGGCCACGCGATGCTGAAGGCTGGGCTAGGTTATGGTGGCTCGTGCTTCCCGAAAGACGGGGAGGCACTTTTAGAAACGGCTTCCAAAGAAGAAATCCCTTTGCTCTTGCCTCGGGCAACCGTGGCGATCAATGACTCGCAGCCTCTTTATTTCTTTAAGAAAATTCAAGCCTATTACCCCAATTTAAAAGGTATCAAGATCGCCTTATTAGGCTTGGCTTATAAAGCTGGCACTTCTGATTTGCGGAACGCGCTCTCGCTTGTTTTGGCCAAGTATCTTTTGGCTTCCGGCGCCGTCTTAAGTGCCTACGATCCTGCCGAAGGCGCTCGAAAAGCTTTTGCTGAGGCTTATCCAGACGTGAAGATGTTCGTCAGCAAAGATGATGCTCTCAAAGGGGCGGACGCTCTAGTTATCGTGACGGAAGAGGGCGAATTCGCCAAACTCGATGAAAAACTGTTGCTCCAAGAAATGAATGGTCGTGTCATCTTTGATGGCCGCAATCTCTACTCCACTCGTCATTTCCATTTCTTCGCCTATGTTTCGATTGGTCGGGCAACGAGGAAGCTGAGTCTAAAGTAAAAACGAATCGCCGAGTTTGTTGCCCAGGGGTTTCATCGGTGGGCGCTACCGATATTATCAAAATGATCGTAGGAAAACTAAAAGGATAACCTTCGAAGCGGGTTTCCGCTGCTGACAGAGATATTTATTTGACAATCTACGTTCCAGATATCTTTTTCGAATACAATATTGGCAAAAATTGCGGCCCTGCTTTTTCGGCTCTTTTTTCCGCCCATTTTCAAAAAATTGATTCTCCTCTTAAAAACAACGGCATCTTCTTGGGCTATCTCCAGTCATTTCGATGGGATTATTTCCCTGCTTGAGACTCGGTGGAATGTGGCACTTGGCAAATCGGAACCGATCGAAAAGTATTCGATCGAGAAACAGATGACGTTTCACTTCCCAAAGACCTTTATCTGAACGATCTCTAACGACGATCTTGTTGATGCGCTGAGCTCGTTCGTGATGGCAGTATCGTTGATTTCTCTTGTAATGGAGCGATGAAAGAAGACGAGTTTGAATGTTATGGTTATTTGGCCGACCGGGTTAGTCAGACTATCCGCTTTATGAATGTCGTTATGTGAAACCGAAGAAGATGGTCGTCTTGGAACTTGATACTGTTGAAAGTGATCATTTCGTCTAAAAAGAAAGCCCTGGCAATCTTTACTGTCAGGGCTGTGTTTCTTAGCAAAGCGATTAGTTGTTGTAGACCGGCCGGAGACTTCGCATCGACATCCACATAACCCGTAAGCCGAACAAGAAGATGTAGATTAATTGAGCATAAGTCGGGAAGGCGAAGCCAATGAGACCCAATAGCGCCGGCGCAAACGAGGCCCAGTAGGCAATCTTTTGGCACTCCCAAAAGGTATAAATGCGGAACGGGTTGGTCTTGCCTCGCGTCATCAAGAAGACAGTGAAACCCAGGATCAAAGCCAGGCCAACATAGACGCCGAAGAAGATGCCCGTCATCATCCAAGCGTTCGTATTCTTGGTTAACTCATAGCCATCGGCGAAGATTTCTTTCCACGAAGCCAAAGTTTGGGTGGCTAAAGAATCGCTTGAAGAGGTATAGAGTTTTCCGTGCGAAGATTGAGTGGAGAGATCAGCGAGATCGAAGCCTTGAATTGCCGTCGAATCCCATTTGCACTCAATCCGGCTGCCCGAAGAGAGGGCGGAGGTGGTAGCGGAAGTCGCTAACTTATAGGCTTTAAAGGTGTCTTCGCCTAAAATGAAGATTGTGGTTTTGTCATCTTTCTTCGGGAAATCGCCAATGCTGCTCCAAACGTTGTTGACGTAATAGTCATCGATGTTGGAAGCGCCGGCCCAATAAACGGCGAAGTCGGTTACGATTTTTGTCTTGACATAAGGGGTAGTCGGCTCGCTGCTCGAAGAGGCGGATTCGGAAGAGACGGATTCGGAAGTCGAAGCACTCGAAGATGAGGTGTTCGGGTAAACAATGGTATCCACCTTAAACTCATGCACGTAAGCGTGATCCGGATTCTTCTGTCCGAGGGTAGTCGTATCGGGGAAGGCCGATTTCCAAGCGGAAGAGTCGATTGTCAATTTGCTATCTTGGATTTTGCAGGAAAGGTTCGCGCCAGATAGGGCGGCATCGAAGTCCACCAGAGCGTTGTCCATGTTGTAGACTGGGCTGTTCATGAAAGAACCGCCGCTTGTGGTGAAGTAGTTGTAAATCACCGGGCTCATTGCGATTATGGTGCTGAGAAAGGCGATGATGATTGCGGCATACCACGGTTTCTTGCGCGCTTCGACGCAGGTGTCATTGCTGATGAGCGACATTCCGAAGAACTTCAGATTGGATAAAAAGGCGGCCTTTTTGGCACCGGAATTCGTATTTTGTTTTTTTACTACGTAATCTTTTCCCATAAGTACTCTTTTGCTTTAAAGCAAAGAAACTCTACAACAAAGCGTCTCTTTATACAAAGAAAACCTTGTCAAGAAATCCCCTTTTTTGCTTGCGGAGTAAAAAGAAGGGACTTTTGTGGGCACTTCATTTCTGATGACCTTATACTTATCATGTGAAAACCCCAAAGGAACCTTTAGTGAAAACGGCTCTGAAAATGAGTTGGGATGATTTTGCCCGCTCTGGTTTTTCGAATGCGACCCTGAAGGGGAACCCGGAAGGCAAATTAGTCGTTCGTGAGCAGACGATCGATACTGTCGTTTTCGATGGTGTCGATTTCGCTAACCTGACTCTCAGCAAAGTTGATTTCCGCAATGTCTTATTTCGTCAATGCACCTTCGTTAATTTGGATTTCTCAGACCGCTATTTTGGCCGCATCCGGTTTGAGGGCTGCAATCTTTTGGGGACCAAATGGATTAAGGCCGCACTTTTCGATGTCGTTTTCAAGGACGGAAATCTCGCTTATGCGAATTTCTCTTCTTCGTCCTTGAAGAGCGTCCTTTTTGAAAAGTCCTCCTTGAAAGAATCTTTCTTTGCGGAGACGGAATTCAAGGACGTAGGTTTCGATGATTCCAACCTTTCTGGGGCAGAGTTTTTTAAGACGCCTTTGAACGGAATTGACCTCTCAACGGATGTTGTAGAAGGTCTGCATTGCGAAAAAGAGTCCCTGCAAGGCGCCATCATTGCCCCTGCGCAAGCCATAGATTTTATCGCTTATTTAGGGCTCAAAATTAAAGACGAGTAATCCGATTGGCACTTTTGAAGTTTTTGCGGTATAGTAGCAGGGCTTAGCACGAACTAAGCATTGTTCTGGGGACGTCCCGGTTTTGACGGGGAATTCTTTGGCTAGGATCGCAGTGGCGTGGTGAGCTTAAACACCAAAAACCAATAACTGATAACAGTTATCATTACGCGAATCGTACTGCCTCGCAGCGCCTTTCGTTTGCTCGCGCCTAATCGGTAACCTTTGGGTTTCTCACTTCGTGTGAGAGCAGCACGTCCGCCCTCCGTTTCGTGTCTCACGGAAGGATGTGACGTCATTCAAGACAATAAGCGGTGATGTCCGGTTGAGCGTCATCGACGAAAACCACCAACCTCGCTTCAGGGACTTGACCGTATCTCGCCCTGAGGTCAAATACGATATGGCCTAAACTGTAGAAGTCTTAGTTGATCGCTCTTCGGACAGGGGTTCGATTCCCCTCGTCTCCACCAAAGAAAAATAGGAATCCTCAGGCGTATCGCCTGAGGATTTTTATATTCAAAAATGATGGCTTTTTGCAAAGATATCGCTTGATAAAATGGCGCTGACGCGCAAGACAAATAAAAGGCGCGATTCATTATAATGAGGCTATGCCTTTTAAGGACCATAGAATTGAAAAACTTAGCTAAAAACTATGGCATCTCTATCTGGCGTTTCTCGGAGAACCTATCATATTTACGAAGAAAAAATGGGCCGAAAGATGCCCTCCGTTATCGACATATTTTAGAGGTTCTCTCTAAGGCCGGTTGAGAGTATGGGATTCTTTCGTCTCAGCAGATCAAGGGCCCCGTTGAAGGCGTATCCCCCGTCATCAGGTTTCTTTTGTGTTTTTAGTCGATTCTTATGCCAAAAATGGAGTTCACGAGGACGGCGATGTCGGTTTCTTGGTTTCAACGGAAGGGAAAGGTCTTTTTTATGGTCTAGTTGAAGAATATTGCGCTGCCCTCTACAAAAGGGTTGATGCCTTGGGTTTAGAACAATTTGATAACAGCCTCACCCTTGGAGCTGAAATTCTAAAGGAGGGGATTCGGATATATGGATAATACGAAAAACGATTTTTATTGTGTCGAAAAAATGACTGAAGATTCGGATTTTGTTGTCGAACATCTCAGAAGTTTTTCTTGTCAAGAACTCAGTTCCGGCCCAATTTCAATGGATTCGGTCTGCTTTCGCTTTATTCAAATTTCCGGCAGTGGCAAAAGGATTTCCGGCTTCTTTCGACGGAGTTATACCGAAGTTTCTTGGTCGCTGTTTAATGGGTTGAGA
The DNA here is from genome assembly GCA_041667485.1 of Bacilli bacterium. Taxonomy (GTDB): domain Bacteria; phylum Bacillota_I; class Bacilli_A; order RFN20; family CAG-826; genus UBA4951. The sequence goes on along the minus strand of JBAYEZ010000005.1, from coordinate 174 downwards.
AACTGGCTTGTTCATGTCTGATGGCGACGTGAATCTCCAGACGTTCTCTTTATGGCGGCCCATGATTTGCTTGGACTTGCTACGGTTTTGAAACACTTCTTCAAATGAAGGCGCTTCTTTTGCTTCATTTTCTTATCTGTATCGGGGTATCTATGTCTTTTTGCCCTAAATATT
>JBAYEZ010000004.1:0-22625 GCA_041667485.1 Bacilli bacterium | reverse complement strand
TGACCGAAGTCGATTTCTCGACCGAAGATGGCAAGAAAGCAGCCCCAAAAAACAAGCCGACTGACGATAAGAAATAAAATTCGTTGAAACAAAACAAAAGGGTTTGGAGAAATCCAAACCCTTTTTGCATAGGATTTCAGTTGTACTTGTCGGCGCCCGTAAGCGCAAGGAAGCGCGGAAGAGAGACACACCAGTCGCAAAAAACGCGCCACTCCTGAAGCTTGTGGTTATGGCGTTGGATGTACATCGTCTTGAGTTGCTGATAGTTGGTCACCATCGTCGCGGCGAGACAGAAGCCTTCGGGCAAGGAAGCGACGAGAACGCGCCACTTAGCCTTTTGCTCGACTTTGTGGGCATCGTCATCGGGGATCGCGTTATACTCGGCGATCAATTCCTTCATCCGTTCAAGAATCTTCGGATCGGTCTCCTCGACGCATTGAGCCGCCACATCGAACTTGAGGAGGCAGTGCATCGTTGATTCGCTCGAAACGAACTCGAACCAATGGTACCGCTGAGCTTCTTTCCACCAATATAACGGCGCGCAGACATCGAGTTGAACCGTGATGCCTTTGAGATAGTTGTCATGGCCTTCGCCGTTGTGGCAACTGCCCAGTTTCTCCGCCCGCAGGAAATCTTTGTCATTCGTTTCGGAAGTGTCGATGACGACCCGCATCGGATTGCCCGACGCTTTGACGGCTCTTTCAAGCCCATAGACATAGGAATTCGAAACCGAGAAATTCATTTGCTCGCCTCCAATAAGTTTTCGAGTAAGGCCAAACGGGTCAATAAACCAACGCCACCGGGAACTGGGGTCTGTCGTTCGACCGGAAGATTGGGAACACAATCGCCGTGCAAGTGACCATCTGCCCCGCGATTGATGCCCACATCAACAATCCAGCAGGTGGGTTTGAAGCGATAGGAGGCATCAATCATGCCTTCTTTGCCGATCGCCACCACCACCAAATCGGCATGGGCTAAATAGAAACACTTATCTTCTTCGCTGGTCTTGCTGTGGAGCATCGTTACGTTGCAATCGCGAGCCAAGAGCATCTTAGCCATCGGCTTGCCAACAATCGCGCTCCGGCCAATCACGACGGCGTTCTTGCCACAGAAGGCAAATCCTTCGGCAGAAAGATAATCGCAGATACCTTTCGGCGTGCAGCACTCAAAAGGCGAAATCGGGGAAAAACCATCAACGTCTTTTTCCGAAGCCACCGCTCGGTGAATCGCCTGATCGGAGATATGCTTCGGAACCGGAAGCTGAACAAGAATGCCATCGATTTCGGGGTTTTCGTTGTAGCGTTTGATTAAGGCCAATAATTCGTCTTGGCTCACCGACTCCTCCAGGTGAGTGTCGATGGCTTTGAAACCGACTTCGGCAGCATCTTTCATCTTGCCGCGGACATACGATTCGCTGGCGGGGTTATTGCCGACAACAATGATGGCCAGCGTCGGAACTTTCTTCGCGGAGAGAACCGCTTTTTTCAGCGCCTCCTTTCGCTCAGAAACATAGGTTTTGATATCCATACTTTTTACCCTTATTTCGCTGTCTAAAGATAGCATTAAGAAACTGCGAATTCACTAGCGAAAAAGAAAACCGAAGCAAATGCTTCGGCTCTATCGTCAAAGAAATGAATTTTATAAGAGATAGAAGAGGGCAACGATAGCCGAAGCCGAACTGGAGGAAGAACCGCTCGAACTCGAATGGTTGGTGTAGACCATGATAAGCAAGGCGAGGAACAAGAAGAGAACCGCGAAACCAAAGGTTAACCACGAGACGACCTTTTCGGAGCCGCGTTCCTTCGTTTTCACAAAGACGTTTAAACCACCGCCGGTGATGGCGCCAGAAGCACCTTCCGATTTGCCACCCTGCAAAAGCGAAAGCACGATGACGATCAGCGCGATGATGATAAAGATGATGTCATACCATTTCATGAACCGTAAACTCCACGCTCAAAAAGCGCCTATTAACTTTAATCTAGTTCGTGTCAATTGGCAACGAAAGAATTACGAGGCGAAAAAAGAAAAGCATCTTCAAGGCTTACTAAAAGTAAGAAGGTTCATTTTAGCCTAGGCTTGGCTCCAAGACAGCTAAGGTGGAAATTTTCGTTTCAGGATAGTCTGGGTATTCATGGTTTCGTTCAAGCAAAATCCCTGCAATTCCTCCGTTCTTTGCGGTCAAAGGGTCTTGCAAAGAATCGCCAATATAGACCAAATCCGCCGAAGAAAGAGAAGGTAGATGTTTCTTTGCTTCGAAAATGGGGTCGCCTGAAGGCTTCGGCTGACGTTTCGACGAATAACCGACGACAAAAGCGAATTCTTGGGTGAGATGAAACTGCTCAAGGACCAAAGCAATATGTTTTTCATTATTGCCGCTTACGATGGCGGTGGTTTTTCCGGCGTCATGGAGAGCCTTTAACGCAGGGACCACATCGTCATAAATCACGATTCGGGCAATGTTTTCGGGGAAGTCGATCGATTCTTGGACGCCACGAAGGACTTTTTGGCGCTTAAGCGGATCGAAGATCTTGAGCCGATTGAGCGTTTCTTCTAACGACATGTGCATGAAGACGGCGACTTGCTCCCGCGTGCAATCGTAGCCAATTTGCTCAAAGGCATAATGATAAACGTAAGTGAGCGATTCGTAGGTATCAAAAAGGGTGCCATCGAAATCGAAGAAATAGGCTTGATAGGGTTTCATTTGCTTAATCCTGCTTTCATTTCGAGGATGATATCACGGAGTTCGGCTGCCCGTTCAAAATCATAGGCTTTGGCGGCTTGCCGCATCTCCTTCTCTAAAGAAGAAATCTGCTGCTCGGTCTCGCTCCGCGAGGCTTTGGCAGAGTTATTTATGAGCTTATCCACTTCTTTCTCGGAGTTCGAAAGCGGCGGTCGAATCTCTTTGATGATCGTGGCCGGGATGATGCCGTATTTCTCGTTATAGGCCTCTTGGATTGAACGGCGCCGATTGGTCTCGTCGATGCATTCCTTCATCGAATGGGTGATAGTGTCGGCATACATGATGACTTTGCCATGGACGTTGCGGGCGGCTCGGCCCGTCACCTGAATAAGCGAGGTCGTCGAACGGAGGAAGCCTTCCTTGTCTGCATCGAGAATGCCAATCAAAGAAACCTCGGGAATATCGAGGCCTTCGCGGAGAAGGTTGATGCCAACAAGGACATCGTATTTGCCTTTGCGAAGTTGATAGATGATTTCGGTTCTTTCGAGGGTTTTCGTCTCGTTATGGAGGTAGGTGACTTTAATCCCCTGTCCTTTGAGATACGACGTCAAATCTTCAGCCATTTTAATCGTCAAAGTGACAATCATCACCCGTTCGTTGGCGGCGATTCGCTTTTGAATCTCTTGCATCAAATCATCGATTTGGCCAAGCGGCTTCCGCACCTCGATGATCGGATCAAGAAGGCCGGTTGGACGAATGATCTGCTCCGCAACGTCGTGGCCGCACTTATCGAGTTCGTAATCGCCCGGAGTCGCTGAAGTGCAGACGACGCTCGAGGGCATCAAAGCCTCAAATTCCGTGAAGTTCAGCGGTCGGTTATCGAGAGCTGAGGGTAAACGAAAGCCATAGTCCACTAAGGTGAGTTTGCGGCTCCGATCGCCATTGTACATTCCCTTCAACTGAGGGAAAGTGGCGTGCGATTCATCGACGAGAAGCAAGAAATCCTTCGGGAAATAATCCATCAATGTCCACGGACGCTGGCCTGGAAGACGTTTATCGATGTGGCGCGAATAATTTTCAATGCCAGGGCACATTCCGAATTCCTGGAGGGATTCCATGTCCTGCCTCGTCCGCAGATCGAGCCGTTCCGCTTCGAGAAGCTTGCCTTCTTTACGAAAATAGGCAAGCCGCTCTTCAAGTTCCGCGGCGATGCTGGTGCAGGCTTCCTGAATCCGCTTCTTGCTCGAAGCATGATCGTAGGCTGGATAGATCGGATAGGTTTTATAGGAATGGCGAATTTCGCCATTGAGGCGATCGACTTCACTGATGGCTTCGACTTCGTCGCCAAAGCAATCGATGCGAACATAGTAGTCGTTGCTGATGAGCGGGGCGATATCGATGATGTCGCCATGGACGCGGAAAGTGCCAGGATTGAGATCGAGATTATTGCGGGTATATTGGCTTTCGATGAGACGCTCAAAAAGCCGTTTGCGATTTAAGGTTTCGCCAACCCGGATCTCAAAAAGAAGCCCGCGATATTCTTCCGGGTCCGAGAGACCGTAGATTGCCGCGACGGAGGCCACCACGATCGTATCGCGCCTTTCGAGAACGGAATTGACCGCGCTCGTGCGGAGCATTTCGATCTCATCATTCATCACCGCGTTCTTTTCGATATAGGTATCGGTCTTGGGGACATAGGCCTCTGGCTGGTAGAAATCGAAATTCGAGACGAAATACTCGACTCGATTCTCGGGGAAAAACTCTTTGAATTCGCCATAAAGCTGCGAGGCCAAAGTTTTGTTATGAACCAAAACCAGGGTTGGCCGATTCAGCGCCGCGACGACATTGGCGTCCGTGAAGGTCTTGCCCGTGCCAGTTGCGCCTAAAATGACCTGAATTTGTTTGCCCTCTTCAACGCCTTTCAAAATCTTGGCAATCGCCTCAGGTTGATCGCCCGTCGGCTTGTAAGAGGAGACAAGTTTAAAGGGGTGGGAAGTATCCACTAGGAGGCTCCTTTGCCGTCTTTGGAGACGCTTTCGCCGGCACGCTTCGTTTGAGTCGCTTCGGCTTTAACTTCACTTTTAGCAGAATTTTTTTCGATGCTTTTTGACGGAACCGCTACCGCTACTATGGAAGTTCCCTCTTTGGGAGTTTCTTTTTTCCCAATCGAAGAACCGGACTTTTGCTTAGAAGCATTGGCTTTTTGCAGGGATTTCTGTTTTTTTGAACGCGCTTTGGCTTCCTCTTCCATTCGCTCGGCATCGTACTGAGCCTCGTGGTTTTGGTTCCGGTGTAAGCCTGGTTTCTTCGGGACGATGAAAGGCTCGAAGCCCTCACCGTTGATAGTCTTGGCTTGGGTAAAGCTCACGAAGGCCTTCGGATCGATCTCAGCGATCTTGCTCCGGAGTTCGGCCGTTTCCACCTGGTAGATGACGACACGAATCATCTTGCGTTTCTCACCGGTGTAACCGCCGATCGTATCAATGACGGTCGTCGCATGGTCCATATCTTTATGAATATAATCCTGAATGTCTTCGCAATGATCGCTCAAAATATCGACGATAACGAAGGTGTCCGCATTGACATAGATGTACTGGACTGCGATGGCGCAGGCTAAGGCGGCCAAGATGCCAATCAAGCCTTGGACCGCGTCTCTCATACAAATCATACCGATCAGAATCAAGGAAGCGTCGATGATGAAGCCGGAGACATCCTGTTTCATCTCGCTGTATTTCGCGATAATGAAACTGACGATATCGAAGCCACCAGTTGAGCCGTTACCCAAATAAGAGATGGCGACGCCGGCACCCGCGAGAGCGCCGCCGAAGATGCCCGCCAGCATAAGTTCGGCGGTTTTCCCTTCACCAACGAAAAGGGCATCGAGGCCCAAAACACCGCCGATGTTGAAGCGGAAGAGCAAGGCATAGATTAAAGGATAAGTGATGGAAGCCACCAAGGTATTGAGCGAGAATTTCTTGCCTAAGGTGAACCAACCAATCACCCAGAGGATGACCTGAACGAAAGTGACGACAATGTCGTTGATGCTTGGCAAACCAAAGAGCCAAGCCGGTCCTTTCGCATAGTAAAATTGCGCAATGATGCCAACCGAGACCACGCCGCCAGAAATAATGTTGCCTGGCGTAAGGAAAGCGGCGTCGGCAAACGCCAAAATCGAACAGCCGAGAATCACAAACAGAATATTCTTAATCTCGCTTAAAATCGTTGATTTCGAAATTTTACGCCTGAGTTCCATGCCCATTTTTAGCCTCCATCTCAAGATAAGCGAAGATGAAGGGATCAACTTCGCCGTCCATGACGCCCGCGACATCCGCGGTCTCATAGTCGGTTCGGTGGTCTTTGACCAAGGTGTAAGGACAAAAAACGTAACTTCGAATCTGGCTTCCCCACTCAATGTTTTTCTGCTCGCCGATGATGGACTTCATTTTCGCGTCCCTCTCTTCGAGTTTCTTCTGCATGAGTTTATCCGCCAACATTTCCATACAAGTGGCTTTATTCATCAACTGGCTTCTCTCGATTTCGCACTGAACGACAATGCCGGTGGGAAGGTGCGTGATTCTCACGGCCGAGGAGACTTTGTTGACGTTTTGACCACCGGCGCCTCCGCTGCGGAAGGTGTCGACTTTCAAATCTTTAGGATCGATCGCCACGTCAGAGACGCTCCCAAATTCGGGTACGACGTTGACGGAAGCGAACGACGTATGGCGACGTGCATTGGAGTCAAAAGGGGAAATGCGGACCAAGCGGTGAACGCCTTTCTCTCCTTTCAACAAACCATACGCATCATGACCGGATACTTTGACGACCGCACTCTTGAGACCGGCTTCTTCGCCAGCCTCGTAAGCGAGGACCTGCCAAGCGAAGCCATGGCGCTCAGCCCAGCGTCCGTACATGCGCAGAAGCATGTCGGCCCAGTCTTGCGCTTCGGTCCCCCCGGCACCAGGATGGATTTCCAAAGTGGCATTGAGGTCATCGTACTCTCCTGAAAAGAGGAGGGTATTGCGGAGATTTTGAATATTGGCGTTAAGTTCGGTTTCGGTGGTTTCGATCAAAGAACACATCTCTTTGTCATCCGAATCCGTCGAAGCGAGCAGATCGCTGACGTCTTGAAAGTCTCGTTTAACCTTCGCATAAGAATCAACTTTATTCTTTGCGTCTTTTAACTTATTCACAACGACTAAGGCGGACCGCTGGTCAGACCAAAAACCTTCGCGGTTCTGCTCAGCTTCTAAATCGGCAATTTGGGCGGTCAGTTTCGGGAGGTCAAAGAGAATCACCGAGCTGTCGCACAAGCTCGCCCAAGCTTTGGGTGTCTTGTTTTAATTCCACTAGCTCTTTCATGTATTCCCTTATTTCACTCCCTGTTTGTCCTTGTCGGGGACATTCTCTGCATCCGGCGTTGACGCGGTCTTTGGCTGGGCAGGCTTACTCGCGGGCGGCACCGCCTCAGACGGCACTTCCGGTTTGGAAGTTTCTTTCGGCGAGACAGCCGTATTACTAACGACTTTTCCTTCATTTACCGACAAAGGTTTGGCTTGATCATCGACCACGACAGGTCTCGGCGGCTCCATTTCGGGAGCCTTCGGAACAAGGCGGACGTTCAAGAGGTTGAAGGCGGTGTCAACGGCGACACGCTCATTCATTTCTTTGAAGAGATCGTATCCTTCGTTAACATAATCCTGCAACGGATTGGTTTGGGCGTAACTGCGGAGAGAAATGCCTTCACGAAGATGCGACATCGTATCAATGTGCCCCTGCCAGTTGTGGTCGATCACATGGAGAGCGATCTGCCGCTCGACCATATCGGCATCGGCCGCCGGCCAAGTCTTCCGTTTCTCGAGATAATTAGCGTAGAGAAGTTCGCCCAAGTCTTCGCCCGCTTCTTCAATCGGAGCGCCATCGTAGGCACTCGCGTTGATTTCGCCTTCCGGAAGGAAGCGCGGCTCGACAAGTTTCGTAAGTTGCTCGCCCGAAACAAGACCTTCGGCGCTGTTGACATCAACGGCCTTCTTGGCTAAGTAACCGCCGCAAGATTTATAGAAGTCATGAATCAAATTGACGATATCTTCGGCCATTAAGATAGCATCGCGTTTCTTGTAAATGATATCTCGCTGCTTGGCCAAAACGTCATCGTAGTCTTTGAGGTTCTTACGAATATCGAAGTTCTTGCCTTCAATTTGCTTTTGGGCATTGGTGACAGCATTCGAAAGCATGCGGTTCTCATAGGAGTCATTCTGCAAATTCTCAGTGAAAAGTTTGCGGACGTTATCCGGGGCAAACCGCCGCATAAGTTCATCGTCGAACGAAACAAAGAAACGGGAGTAACCCGGATCGCCTTGACGACCCGAACGGCCGCGTAACTGGTTATCGATACGGCGAGATTCATGACGCTCAGTGCCAAAAACGCAAAGACCGCCGAGGGCCACCACACCCGGCCCGAGTTTAATATCGGTGCCACGGCCAGCCATGTTAGTAGCGAGGGTAACAGCGCCCTGTTCGCCAGCATGGGAGATAATCTCAGCCTCGCGCGCCTGATTTTTAGCGTTCAAAACTTCATGCGGAACTCCAGCTTTATCGAGTAAAGCGGAGATTTCTTCGTTGGATTCGACCGAGACGGTGCCAATCAAAACTGGCTGGCCCTTCTCATGGCGTTCTTTGACCGCGCCGACAAGGGCGACCAATTTGGCATCATGAGTAGCAAAAATCAAATCGTCGTCGTCCTTGCGAACGACAGGACGGTTGGTCGGAACGCAGATGACCTTCATGTTATAAATCGTCTCAAATTCCTCTTCCTCAGTCTTGGCGGTGCCCGTCATACCCGAAAGTTTCTTGTAAAGACGGAAGAAGTTTTGATAAGTGATGGTAGCTAAAACCACAGTCTCCTGTTTGATTTCGACGCCTTCCTTGGCTTGGATTGCCTGCTGGAGGCCATCGTTGTATTCCCGGCCCGGCATGATACGGCCAGTGAACTGATCAATCAGTTGAATCGCGTGATCTTTGTCCACCATGTACTCGACATCGCGGGTCATGATGTAGTTGGCTTTTAAAGCTTGGTGAATCCGGTGAACCAAATCTTGGTTTTCGGGATCGTAGAGATTGCGAATGCCGAACATCAACTCCGCTTTGTCGTTGCCATCTTCGGTCAACGAGCAGGCTTTATCTTTGATATCAATCGTGAAATCTTTGTCTTTCCGAAGCGATTTGACGAAGCGATCGGCCACCTGATATTGCGAAGCAGCAGCCCGGTTGCCACCGGAAATAATGAGCGGGGTCCGCGATTCATCGATCAAGATGGAGTCGGCTTCATCAACAATAGTGAATTCGAGGCCGCGGAGAACGCGCCCTTCAAGGCCTGGGGCCATGTTATCACGGAGATAATCGAAGCCAAGTTCGGAGTTGGTCGTGTAAGTGATGTCGCAAGCGTAAGCGGCTTTCTTTTCTTCGGTCGATTCTTTGGCTAAGTTGCAGCCGACGGTGAGGCCGAGCCAACGATAAATCTCGCCCATCCAGTTAGCGTCGCGTTGGGCCAAGTACTCATTGACGGTGACGACGTGGACGCCTTTGCCCATCAAGGCGTTGAGATAGACCGCCATCGTCGCGGTAAGAGTCTTGCCTTCGCCGGTCTTCATTTCGGCGATATCGCCATTGTTGAGAACGAGGGCGCCAATAATCTGGACTTTGAATGGTTTTTGTTTCAAGACACGCCAAGCGGCCTCTCGAGCAACCGCCATCGCTTCGACTTTGATTTCTTCAAGCGGGACGCCATCGACCAATTTCTTTTTGAATTCAGGGGTCTTCGCTTTAAGTTCATCATCACTGAGAGCCGAAATCGTCGGCTCCAAAGCAATCACCTTATCGGCTTCGCGGGCGTACTTGTTCAATTCTCTTTGTTCGAGATGGAATATTCTTTCAATAATGCTGGCCACAATAATCTCCTAAAACTGCGCTTAAAGATAATACCATTACCATAGATGGTAAGCAATGAAACCCGACAATTTGACCCACAATTTTCTTTTCGTTTTTGCCTCCTATTTTCCATTATCTTCACAAAATCTCACTCTTTTTGCTTTTTTGATTCTCTTTTTGGAAGAGGAAGCCTCGGTTTAGTTGGGTTGAATCTTAACGGCCTCGCGCCCACTTCTCTGGGGTGTAGCCCATCACTAAAATCTTCAGTTTTTTTGGCTGATGAGGCAGTAAAAGTTCACAACAAGCCTTCGCAGTTGAACCAGTGGTAAGGAGATCATCGACAAAAAGAATCTTTTTCCCGACGATCGAAACCCGTTCATCATAGCGAAGATGTTCGCCGATGTTCTTTCGCCCTTCCAAGTGGAGATTCGCTTGTTTAACGTCATCGACTTTGACAAGCGGATGAAGGATTGCTAATTTAAGCGGCGCGAACATCAACTCGACATGGTTAAAGCCCCGCGCTTCGTTTTTGGAAGCAAATGATGGCGCGGGAACCAGGGTGTAGCCCCAATACATCGCCCGGAGAAGCGGGGCTTGACTCCCCAAGAAAATCGGAGCAAGTTCAATGTCGGCACAGCCTTTGAATTGATAAAGCAGACTCCGGATTTTCTCGTTGTAGAGATAAAGGGCATGCACCGGGATTTGATGCTTGTTCCACTTAAGTTCCCAGCGCATCATCCGCGAGTCCATCTCGCGAAAACACGAATCGCATAAGGGAACGGGATCACAAAAAAGCGTGCGCCACGAAGGGGCAGACATCACTTTGAAACAAACCTTACAAAAAGGTATTGCAGAAGGTGATTTCTTTGATGGCATTATGCATTTCCTCCGTCGGTTTTTCCGCTAAAAAAGTGACCATGCCGTCCGGGGCATCGCTTTTGCGACCGACCCGGCCGGCGATTTGAATCAAAGTGGAGCTGGAATAGATTTTCCGATCGTCGGCGCCAGCGACGATTACCTGAAGATTGCTGATCGTCACGCCTCGCTCTAAGACCGAGGTGGTAATGAGATAGCGATACGCCCCTTTTTTGAAAGCATTGATAATCTCTTCGCGACCCACTCTTTTTGAGTGGACATAATTGCCATCCTGAACAAAAAAAGCGATTAGCGAATAGAGTTCTTCCGTTGCGGCGATCGTGGGTGAAAAAACAAAACAAGGCCTGTTTTGCTGGCGATATCGCTTCAAAAGACGAACCACTTCAAGCGATTGGAGAAAAGAGGGACGCACAAGAATTTTTGGAACAGGAATCGGATGTTTATGAAAACGAGTCCTCAGTTCGAGGACCTCGTGGCACGGCTCGCGAAACTCTTTCAGCATCTCTTTTGATGGCGTGGCCGACATCATGACGCAATGCCCGCGAAGCGAAGCGTGATACAGCGCGATCAAGAGACCGTTATCTTTAAAAGGAAAGGCATCGATTTCGTCCATGACCAAGAGATCAAAATACCGGGAATAACGATAGAGCTGATGGGTGGTAAGAATGATAATATCTCCTTCGAGAGCGTAGGCATGCTCGCCATAAACAGCCACCACTTTATTGAGAGGAAACGCTTCTTTTATCCGCCAATAAAGTTCAATCACAACATCCCGACGTGGTAGGGCAAAGCCGACTTGGTGGCCCTGGCGTAACGCTTGCTCGATGACGCCATAGCTCAACTCAGTCTTGCCCGCTCCACAGACGGCGTAGACCAACGTATCAACCCCGCGAAGATAATTGCTCACGATTCTCCGGGAGAGTTGTTTTTGCTCCCCCGAGAGGTCGTAATGCAGCTTCAACTCGACGGTTTTGGGGCTCGAGGGGAGGCTAGCTGCCTTCGTTCCAATAAACGAAATGCACTTGCGACAATAAGGACGCCCGTTCCGCATGCCGATGTACTTCGGATCCTGGTTCCCACAACGGGGGCAAATAAAACTCTCCTCAATTCCCATCATTTTATATAGACAAGAAAAAGCCAAACGTGCCCTTTTGGAATTGTAAAATTTAAAGAAACACAAAAAGAGCCAAGATCATCCTTGGCTTCTTTTACTCGATGAAAACTACTTTTCGATGTCTTTCATCTCGTTTACGGGCTGCTCGTGCCGCCCACCTAAAAATCAGGTCGAGAGGAAGACATCAAGGCGCCGAAGCGCATCGGGGATCGCCATCGTCCGGCCCCCAAAGGCAATCATATTGGCGTCGTTATGGGCCCGGATATCCTCGGCGGTCGAGTCGCTATAGGCGATCCCGCAGCGGGCCCCCTTGATCTTGTTCGCCGTCATGCAAATTCCTTCGCCATTTCCGCACACCACCACCCCATATCGAGCCTTGCCTGAAGCTACATCTTTGGCCGCCGCCGCTCCGAATAAAGGGTAATCGGCCGGCTCTTCGCTATGCGTTCCTTCGTCCAGCACCTCGTAACCTTTTTCCATCAAATGCTTCTTGATTGCCTCTTTCATCTCGAATCCAGCGTGGTCGCTTCCTAAGGCGATTTTCATTTGCTTTCCCTCCATGTTTTTTCCAAATCCTCAAACGGAATCTTGCCCTGACGGACGAGCTTGATATTCTCCTCATCCGTCAAATCAACGATGGTGCTCGCCAAAAACGAGGTGCATTTGCCCTCGACGATCCCACCGACTAAGCCATCAAAAATCGGCAACACTTCTTCATACGACGTCGACGTTGGCTGGCCGGAAATATTCGCCGAAGTCACCAAGCAGGGTTTCCCGACCTTGGCAATCAGCTTCTGAACATAAGGCGAATCGGGAACCCGAATACCGATGATACCCGTTCCCAAAGTCACGTGAGTGGGCAAATCTTTTTTGGCGTGAACTAATACCGTCAGTTCACCCGGTAAGAACTTCGCCATCACTGCGCGGGCTTTCTCGTCCACATCGATGTAGCAATACGCTTGTTCAAGCGAAGAGCACATGAGGGCGAACGGCTTCGAAGGCGGCCGCTTTTTCACCTCGACGAGGTGAGTGAAAGCCGTCTCGGAATCATAGACGACCCCAATGCCATAAACCGTCTCGGTCGGAAAGACGAGAATTTCGCCATTCTGCAGGATTTTTGCAGCGATATCGATGTCTTCTTCACTTAATTTTTCCATGCTTTTCTCCTTTATTTAAGGTAGATAAATAGGAAGCGAGTCAATCCATTTAGGTCGGCGACGAATTCATATTCGCAATCGCTCAGATAGCGTTTCATAAGCGCGATGAGGTAATCCACAAGATCTGGCGAGATCTCAAAGGCCATATATAATGTACCCCTTTTAACCGCCTTGTAGTCACGAAATATCGCCTCGTAGAGCGAATTTTCCTTATCGAGCCAAAGGGCGGTTGCCGGTTCATAGTTGCGGACAGAAAGTTGGGCATCCGCCTTCGAAAGGATGTAGGGCGGATTTGTGACGATGATGTCGAGATTGAGGCGAGCGTCGATAAATGGTTTGAGCCCATCGCCTTCGTAAACGTCGACTTGGGCCCCCGTCGAAGCGAAGTTCTTTTTGGCTACGTTCAAAGCGGCGGGCGAAAGATCGCTCGCGCACATTAGCCAATTCGGAAAAGCATCTTTTAGGGCAATCGCAATCGCCCCGCTGCCTGTCCCGATGTCGGCACAGACCAAATAATTCCGCGGGTCGTAATAATCGCCGATTTTCTCGGTGACTTTTGCCACCAGTTCTTCGGTTTCGCTCCGCGGGATCAAAACAGAGGGGTCCACATAAAGATGATGGCCAAGAAAATCGGCTTGGTTGATAATGTACTCGACTGGCTCCTCTTTCTTGAGTCGTTCAATCTGTTCAAGGAACAACGCATAATGGTGCATTTCCTTATCCTTATTAATAAGGACGTCCATCTGCTCCTTATAGCCTTCGTCATGCATTGCTAAAAGCCGGAGATCCAAGGCCAAAATGCCATAGGGTTTCAGCTCCGCAGTCGCCTGTTTGATTGCCTCATTAATGCTCGGCATGCTCTTCCTCGAGAATTTTCTGCTCTTGGTCGTAATGGATTAAGGCTTCGATAACGGGTTCGAGCTCGCCTTCCATCACCCGGTCAAGGGTGTTGGTGGTGAAGCCAATTCGGTGATCGGTGACCCGGTTCTGCGGATAATTATAAGTCCGGATCTTCTCGCTTCGTTCACCGGTGCCCACTTTAAGCTTGCGTTCCGAGTCGCGGGCCTCATCTTGCTGCGATTGGTAATAGTCCTGGACCTTGGCCCGGATCATCTGCATACAAATCTCTTTGTTTTGGAGTTGGGCCTTCTCGGTTTGGCAACTGACGACGATGCCCGTCGGGATGTGGGTGATTCGAACCGCTGATTCGGTCTTGTTGACATTCTGACCACCGGCCCCTTGCGAACGATAAGTGTCGATCTTAAGATCGGCGGGGTTAATTTTGATATCGAGTTCTTCGGCTTCGGGCATCACAAGAACGGTCGCGGTCGAGGTGTGAATACGACCGGCCGCTTCAGTCTTCGTCACCCGCTGAACTCGATGGGCGCCGCTTTCGAATTTAAGTTTGGAGTAGACGTTTTCGCCTTTGACCATGAACGAGACGTAAGAATAGCCGCCAGCCGCCCCTTCTTCGCCATCAACGTATTGGATTTGCCAGCCTTGGGATTCGGCGTATTTGGTGTACATTCTCAGCAAATCACCAGCGAAAATATTGGCTTCGTCGCCCCCGACGGCTCCACGGATTTCCACGATGATATTTTTCTTGTCGTTCGGATCAACCGGGATCAATTCTTTTTTGAGGGTCGCTTCAAGTTCGGCCATCTCCGCTTCGATTTTCTTCCGCTCTTCCTTCATCATTTCGACCATCTCGGGATCCGAGCCGTTGATGATTTCGATTGCATCTTTCAGATCGCTTTCGAGTTTGAGGTAACGGATATATTGGTCGTTCTCATCTTCGAGCGAGGCCCGTTCCTTCGAAAGAGAGGTCAGCCTCGGAATATCGTTATTCAACGCGGGATCGGCCAACAGGCTTTCCAGTTCGACGAATCTTTTTTTGACCGTTTCCAAGCGGCCGCGCATGCTCTCTTCCATAAGTTACCTCGGTGCGCACGGATTATACCACGGAAGGGTAGTCCCTTCATAGGCGCGAAAGAGCACATTCTCACTAGTGAGAAGAAACCGATAAAGGTATAATCGTTCTTAGCCATGTCATACAAAGCTCTTTATCTCACCTATCGTCCGCAGACCTTCGATGAAGTCGCCGGCCAAAAAGCCATCGTTCGTACTTTGAAGAATGCCCTCAGCACCGGGAAGATGGCTCACGCCTATCTTTTCGCGGGACCGCGCGGGACAGGCAAGACCACAATGGCCCGGCTTTTCGCCAAGGCTCTCGATTGCGAAGAAGGCCTCGGCCATCAGTGCAACCACTGCTCCAACTGCTTAGCCATTTCGGAAGGTAGTCACCCCGACGTGATTGAAATCGACGCCGCCTCCAATAATGGCGTTGACCAGGTCCGCGATCTGATCGACAAAGTCAAATACGCCCCAATCAAAGGCAAATATAAAGTTTACATCATCGATGAGGTCCACATGATGTCAACCGGTGCTTTTAACGCGTTGCTGAAAACGCTGGAAGAACCGCCTGAGAACGTCGTTTTCATTCTTTGCACCACCGAGCCTTATAAAGTCCTGCCGACTATTCTTTCCCGTTGCCAACGCTTCGACTTTTCGAAACTTTCCGATGAGGAAATGCGAGGAAAACTCCTTGAAGTGCTCACCAGCGAAAAGGCCGAATACGATGAAACCGGCGTCAAAGCTGTCATTTCCTTAGCCGATGGAGGCATGCGCGACGCCCTTTCGATTTTGGATCAGGTCTTAGCCTATTCTGGCAACCATCTTCATGAACAAGATGTCTTGGCTATTTACGGCTTAGCCTCACTCGAAGAAAAAATCGCTCTTCTCCAATCATTAAGAGAAGGCGATGTCGCTACCGTTGTGACGAAAGCCGAGTCCTTTGTTGCCGGCGGCATCGATGTTCGCCGCTTAGTCAGTGACCTCATCAGCGTCCTCAAAGACCTCTTAATCTACGAGAAGACTGGCGATCCTTCTTTAATTGAAGATCTCTCCGAAGAGCAAGCTCAGCTTCTCTCCGAGAGCATCGGTCCTGTCTCCTGCAATCAAATGATCAGCACCCTGATCGGCGCTCAAAATGATTTCAAAAACGTCAGCGATGTCCGTTCGCTTTTCGAATTGACCTTGCTCCGCTTAGCCAGCATGGGCGAGAGTGAAGAAGGGGCTATCCACGTCCCGGTGAAATCGAGCCGGAAACCAATTCTTGAAGTGAAAACGGAGCCCGCTCCGAAAGTCATCGAGCAATCTAAGCCGATCATCGAAGCGCCGAAAGCGGAACCGGCCCCGAACATCAAAGAAACCGCCGCGCCGAAAGCCGCTATACTGAAAGAAAAATCTCTGCAGAACCCCGATGAAAAAACTCCACCTGACTTCCTTTTTGAAGAAGATAAACCGATTGAAGAGAAGCCTGAAGAAAAGAAAATTGAAGCCCCAACCCCGCAAGAACCCACCCCCAAAAAGGAAGTCACCCCTGCCCCCTCGCTCCACGAAACCACGACCATCAATATCGCCAATATTTTGAAGCCGGCGATTGCCACCGAAGGAATGGAGTTCGAGTTACCCGACGAAGAAATCATCAAAATCATGGTTCTCGCCAACAAGCTCGAGAGAACCACTCTCGCCAGCAAATGGCATCACTTCGCCGATTTAAAAGGCGATCCGAAGATCGGCGCTTTGGCTTCGCTACTTGGGGATGGCCACCCCTTCTGCATTTGCCAAGACGCCATCATCCTTTCCTATAACTTCACCAAGCGGAAGAAAGAGGCCAACATCATGGCCAATCAGCAACCGCTCGAGCAATTGCTCAAAGAGATTATTTCCCGTCAGATCTTCGTCTATGCGATTGACCGAATCGACGCCAACCGTCTCACTGCGACTTTCTTCAATCTTCAACAAATCAGCAAACTTCCCAAGAAAGAGGAAGTAAAATTGAATTTGCCAATAGGAGGCAATTGATTATGAATCAGATGCAGCAAATGTTAGCCCAAGCCCAGCGGATGCAGCGCGAGCTTACCAAAGCCCACCAGGAACTCGACGAAAAGGATTTCACCGTCAAGAAAGCCGGCATCGTCGAAGTCACTTTAAAAGGAAACCGAATGGTTTCTGCCGTGAAAATTGATGCTGGAGCGTTAAGTGCCGACAACAAAGAAATGATCGAAGACACGATCACAATGGCAGTCAACGAAGCCCTCGACGAAATTAAAAAAGAGAGCGAAGCCATCGATGAGCGCATCACCGGGCAAAAAGGAGCCTTGCCGTTCTAATGAAAGAACTGCAGGCCGTTACCGCTTTAATCGATTCCTTTTCGAAGTTGCCTGGCATCGGCGTGAAATCCGCCGAACGAATGGCTTACGCGGTTTTAGCCATGCGACAAGAAGATACCCTCGAATTTGCCAAAGCGATTGAATCAGCCGCCAGTCGGGTCCATAAGTGCCCGGTGTGCGGGCTTTATACCGAAGGCGAAAAGTGTGAGGTCTGCCTCGATGAGAAACGAGATCATCACACTCTTTGTGTCGTGAGTGAAGTCAAAGACGCTCTAGCGATTGAACGGATGAACAAATTCCAAGGAGTTTATCACGTTCTCGGCGGTGTTATTTCGGCCACCAAAGGCATCGGAGCGGATCGCTTATCGATCGATGCTTTACTCTCCCGGGTAAAAAATGAGGGGATTACTGAAGTAATCTTGGCTACCAATCCGACGCTCGATGGCGAAACCACCGCGTTATTTGTTGCCAAACTCCTCGAAGGGAAGAATGTCACCGTCACTCGTTTAGGCTATGGCTTGCCGATGGGGGCTTCTTTGGATTACGCCGACGCCCTAACCTTAAACAAAGCCTTTGAAGGCAGAAAGAAGATCTAGCATGTTCATCACATTTGAAGGCGGCGAAGGATCGGGCAAATCGACAGCAATCAAACGGATTGTGGCTCAGTTAGAGAAAGAGGGCTATCAAGTCGTCTTGACCCGCGAACCGGGCGGCACCCCAATCAGCGAAGAAATCCGCAACGTGATCCTTGATAAAAAGAACACCGATATGGATCCGCGCACCGAGGCGTTACTTTACGCCGCCAGCCGCCGGCAGCACATCGTCCAAAAAATCTTGCCCGCCCTCAAAGAAGGCAAATTAGTCCTTTGCGACCGCTTCTTGGATTCCTCCTTAGCTTATCAAGGCGGGGCCCGCGGTTTAGGAATCGAGAACGTTTTGAACGTTAATTTGTTTGCCACGGAAGGGTTAGAACCTGATTTGACGGTATTATTTGATATTTCGCCTGAAGAAGGCTTAGCGAGAATCACTGCCAATTCGGGCCGCGAAGTCAATCGACTCGACGTTGAAAAACTATCATTCCATAAGAAGGTTCGCGAGTCCTTTCGTAGCTTAGCCAAAGCGGATCCAAAGCGCTACGCGATCATCGATGCCTCGAAAGACAAAGAGACAGTTTATCAAGAAGCCTATCAAGCGATTGAAGAGCGCTTAAAAAAATGAACTTCGCTGCCTACCTTAAAACTAAACAGCCATTGGTATGGAAGACCTTTTCCAACGCCCTCACGAATCATCGGCTCGCCCATGCCTATCTCCTCTCGGGCGAAGCAGGTGCCCCGTTAAAAGAAACGGCACTCTTTTTAGCAAAATCCATCCTTTGCGATAACCCCTCGCCAATGGCCGACGAAACCTGCCTCACCTGCACTCGAATTGACCACCGCACCTACGCCGATTTCCTTTTCCTCGATGGTGAAAGGAACTCGATCAAGAAGGACGATGTCCAAGAAGTCCTCGGCAATTTCTCCAAGACGTCGCTCGAAGACAAAGGGATAATGGTTTATATCATTCACCTTGTCGAAAACATGACGATCGAAGCGGTTAATTCCTTGCTCAAATTTCTCGAAGAACCTACGAAGAACACCTACGCCATCTTAACGACAGAAAACGTGGCGCGGCTTCTCCCGACCATCGTGAGCCGCTGCGAAAGCATGCGGATGCTTCTGGCCCCCCGCGCTGAAGTCCTTGCCGAAGCTGCGAATTTAGGCATCGAAAAACGCGATGCCGAACTCCTTGCCTATTTCTGCAACAATGGCGAATTGATTGCCCTGGAATCCAAAGAGGAAGACTACGTCAATGCCAAAGGCGCTTTCGAAGCATCACTCGAAGCTTTAATGAAGCCGAGAGGCGCCGCGATTTACGCCTTCGAGAAAAGTATCATCCCCACCATCAGCAAAAAAGAAGACGCCCGCTATTATCTCGATATGCTTTCCTTGGTTTACAAAGATCTGCTCTCACTCAAAGAAAATCGTCCGATTGCCTTATCGAGTTATGCTACACTATTAGAGCCGCTTAGCCAAAAATTGCCGCATCTCAGCGATTCCTTGCTTGAAATCATGAAATGCCGCGGCGAGTTGGATTTAAATCTCAGCGTTCCCCTCTTGCTTGAACATTTGGTGAATCATTTGACGAAGGAGTAATTATGGAAGAGATCTGCAAATATTTTGTCGGCGTCAAGTTCGACGGGACGAGCAAAGCTTATTATTTTTCGACCAATCTTGGCGATCTCAAAGTTGGCGACCAAGTGATTGTCGAAACGATCTCCGGCTTGGAATTAGGCATTTTAACAACCGCGCTTATGCCGACGGCCGCCTATACCTCAACTCTTGATTTGAAACCAATTCTTCGTCGGCCAACCAAAGAAGATCTCGAAGACTATAACCTCGGGTTAAAAGAAGCCAGCATGGCGATGGAAATCACCCGCCGTGAGGTGAGTAATCTGCATCTTCCAATGAATCTCATTAGCGCCAATTACACCCTCGATGGTTCCCGAGTGACCATCACCTACACTTCGGAAAGCCGGGTTGATTTCCGCGAACTGCTCCGAGTTTTGGCGCCCCAACTCAAATGCCGGATCGAGCTTCGGCAAATCGCCTCGCGCGACAAAGCGAAACTTGTCGGCGGGCTCGGCATCTGCGGCTTGCCGCTTTGCTGCACCACTTTCCTCAACCAATTCGATGGCATTTCAATCTCGCGGGCCAAAAACCAAATGCTGACCCTCAATATTCCGAAGCTCTCGGGCGCCTGCGGAAAACTCATTTGCTGCTTGCTCTACGAAGATGACCTTTACACCGAGGCGAAAAAGGACTTCCCGCGAATTGGAACCATCATCCACGATAATGGCGTCGATTACACCGTGGAAACCTATAACGTCCTCGCCCGCTCGGTCAAACTCTCGAATGCCGAAGGCTATCAGTTCATTTCTCTTGATGACTACAACGCGATGGCTCGGCGAAGCTATCATGGCACTCCAGCGAGTCCGGCTCGCCCCGGTGGCAAGGCCGCATAATGAGGATTAAAAGATGATCGTTCGCGAGCTGAATTACGAAGGGTCTTCACCCCTTCTTTATTTGGTCGCGACTCCGATTGGCAATCTCGGCGAATTCACGCCGAGGGCCATCGATATTTTGAAACAAATGGACTTCGTTGCTTGTGAAGACACCCGCAATTCCGGTTTGCTTTTGCAAAGATTTTCGATTAATAAGCCTCTCATCTCCTGCCACGAACACAACGAAGAAAGCGCCAGCGATAAAATCATTGCTCTTCTAAAAGGTGGCAAGAAAGTCGCCTATGTTTCTGATGCGGGTTATCCTGTGGTTTCTGATCCCGGAAACCGCCTAGCCAAACGCTGCCTTAAGGAAGGCATCAAAGTTGCGGTCGTCAATGGGCCTAACGCGGGCATCTGCGCCCTTGTTGGCTCCGGCCTCGACGCCGAGCATTTCTATTTTTATGGCTTCTTACCAGCGAAAAGTTGCGAACGGAAGGCTGAACTGCAAACGCTTGCCTCCCTCTCCTGCACCCTGGTTTTCTATGAGTCGCCCCACCGAATCAAAGCGATGCTAATAGACGTGAAGGATTCGCTCGGCGGAGAACGACCCGCTTGTTTATGCCGTGAACTGACCAAGGCCCATGAAGAGTACATTCATGGCACTTTGGCTGAAATCGCTGCTCTCGACGAGGTTACCTTAATCGGGGAGATGGTCCTCGTTGTTTCGGGCGCCAGCAAGACCGCGAAAGAGCTATCCGATGCGGATATCGCGATGATTTTGAAAGAAAAACTCGTCTCGCTTTCCGGCAAAGACGCTGTCAAAGAAGTCGCAAAAGAAAACGCGATTCCGAAGAACCGCGTCTATAGCATCTATCTCAGTCTCATGGCCCATTAGGCTTGGCTTGATCAGACGTCTCTTCTGGCGCCTTGAAGTTCTTCCAGTCGAATTTGCGGCGGACGATCTTCAGCCCTAATTTTTGCCGTTCTTCCTTGAGCTCTCTTAAGAAGACGATTCCTTCAAAAAGCACATACATCCCAAAGCCCGCCATCGCAAGCAATGCCCCTTCTTTAAGATACTTGGTCTGAAAATAGATATGGTAGGTTGTCTTGCCTTCCGGAGCCACAAAGCCCACCAACCCCCCATCGAGCTTAAAGGTGGGGAGTTCCTTTTGCTGGCCATTGGCGTCTTTGCTAAGAACGTGCCAACCCACATCGTAAGCTAAAGAAGTCACAACGAGGCGTTTCGTAGAATAGTTGCTCTCGCAGGTGAAATTATCGGTCCAGTGTCTGCCGTTGGTGAGAGCATCCGTTTTGACTTGGGCGACCTGCTTGTCATAATCGCTTCTTTCAAGCAGATAGAGCCGAATGCTGCTCGGCAAGGTTGCTGGCCGTCTTTGGGTGAGTGGATTGACGTCGTAATCAGAAGATTTGGCGCAAAAGACGATGTAGCGGACTTTCCCGCGGCAATAGAAACCATAAAGGGCGTTTTCGGCGGTGCCGTTCCCGTTGCGGTGGGTGTAATAGTTATAATTGTAGCTATTGCCGGCTTGAATCATGTCGTACTCATAGCAAAGAAGCTGGTTTGTCTTGCCATCGGGGGTATCGCCAATCATGAAAATGCAGGTATTCTTGCCTGGATAAGCCATGAGGAAATAGGCGCCATTCGCATCGGTGTTAAAGGCATTGCCGAAGCCCGACTTCGGGTAATAAACAACCTTATCGTAATCGGCGTCATACGACCCCGAAGTCATCGCTGAGGTCGATTCGACAAGCGTCGGATCCTCTAAGAAAGCTCCAGGACCTTTATCGAGGGTATAGGACATATAGGTCGTAACAAACTTTCGCCCCGAATAATCAACGGCTTTGAAATCGCTGAAAGAAGAATAAGAAGGCGCTTTATCCTGGATGGTGAATCCAGCGTTCGTCAAAGTTTCGACATCCTCGTTTTTGACGATAGCGCCTTGGACATAAAGCGATTCATTGCGGATGATTTCTTGATCGGTGCTCGCCGTCATATAGCCCGTGCCGGTATAAAAGGCATCCTGATTATGGAAACTCGAGGTCCCCGCCTGATAAAGCAAAGACGAATTGACAGCGTGGCCAATTAAGGTTGTATTCGGATCGTTATCATCGCTTACCACCGCCGGATTGCGGTAGATCAAATAATCGCTGGAATTTCTTTCGCCAGAGACGAGCTCGCTATCGAAAGGAACGTTATCGGCATAGTTATTCCATTCTTTGATGCTATAGGGATCGCGGCGAATCGCGTAATATTTCATGCCTAAGGCTTGGTCAAAGCCAAAACGCTTATTGCCATAATAGGCGGCCCAACTCGTCGAATAATAACTACCGCCATAAATCTCGGTGGCATAGGTTGAATTGCTGGTGATATGCGAATAGCGGGCCAATTGGGCGGCATCGTAGTTATAAAGCGAATGGAAGGTCGAGGTACCATTGTAGCCGTAGTGATTGGCCTCGTTGATGGAGTATTGCGAGCCGAGGTAAGAACGGTAATACGAAGTATCCTTGCTGGTGATATCCGCGAAATCGTTAGTCAGGATTTGAGCGGTTTCCGAACCCCCATCAAGCGAATTCTCAT
>JBAYEZ010000003.1:0-23784 GCA_041667485.1 Bacilli bacterium | reverse complement strand
TTCATGGTGCCCATCCCGATTGCGCTTTGGTTTTGGTGGGCAAAAAAGCCGAGCTTGCCGACATGAACGATTATTCGCTCATCGAAGCAGAAGATGTCGTCAGCATGGAGATGGGGGCCCTCGAAGTGCTGCGGAAGAAAGATTCCTCGATGGTCAAAGCGATCGAAGCGGTCATCTCCGAAAAAGCCGACGGCATTGTTTCCGCGGGTTCGACTGGCGCGTTTTTAAGCGCCTCGACCCTGATTCTGAAAAAGATCCCCGGCGTGATCCGCCCCGCTCTCGTCACCTCTTTTCCCAACCTCAAAACCGGCGGCTTCACCACCGCGCTCGATGTCGGGGCTTCGAACGCGAATACCCCGGAAGAAATGGCTCAGTTCGCCCTGATGGGCGCGATTTATGCCCAAAAGGTCAACCATATCGCTCGTCCTCGCGTCGCTCTTCTTTCCAATGGTTCGGAAGAGGGCAAAGGCTCGCCCGAAGGCAAAAAGGCCTATCCTTTTTTAAGAGAAGACAAACGAATCAATTTCGTTGGCAACATCGAAGGAAGCCAATTGCTGAACGATGGGGCCGACGTCATCGTCACCGATGGCTATAGCGGCAACGTGATGCTCAAATCGGTCGAAGGGGCCGCCAAAGATCTAAGCGGGTTATTGAAGAAAGTCTTCAAACGCAATCTCTTCAGCAAAATAGGTTATCTTTTGGCCAAGAAAGGGCTCAAGGAAATGAAGGATGCCCTCGACCCGAAGAAGACGGGCGGCGCCTTACTTCTTGGCATCAATGGCATCGTGGTGAAAGCCCATGGCAATTCGACTTCCGAAGCCTTCAAAAACGCGATGGAACTTGCCTACCGGCTGAGCGAAGAGAGAGTCGTCGACGCTTTGAAAGTAGGATTTCACGCATGAACGAAGAGACGTTCGCCTCAGACAAAGATTTGCGGATCCTCTTGAAGACGCTCGGAATCGTTCCCCATGATTTATACGTCTACGAGATGGCTTTCACCCATTCTTCCCGCAACGGAATGAATCGGGTCAGCCACGAAGATTATGAGCGGCTCGAATTCCTCGGCGATTCGGTGATTGGCCTCGTCACGGCTGAATTGTGCTTTGCCCGCCACCCCGAGATGGAACAAGGCGAGCTTTCGATGCTGAAAGCTCAGTTCATCCGGACCGATAGCGAAAGCCACTATGCCCTCCTTATGCATTTTGATGAGTATATCCGCGTCGGGACTTCCTTCCTCCTTCCGATCAAAGAAGCCACCCACGTCCTCGAAGATGTCTTCGAAAGTTTCATCGGCGCTCTCTATCTTGATCAGGGACGCGAGTATACGTATCGTTTTGTCCGTCAAATCTATGAAAAAGACATCGCTGAGGCCGAGGTGCTCGAAGACGGGAACCCGAAGAGCAACCTCCAAGAGGCGATGCAAGCCGAAAAGAAAGAGGCGGTCACCTATAAGACCCTGAGCGAAGAAGGCCCCGCCCATGCGCGAAGCTATACCTGTGGCGTCTATTTTGAAGGGACCGAACTTGGACGGGGTAGTGGCTCAAGCAAGCAACTCGCCGAAGTCGCGGCCGCCAAAGCGGCTCTTCATGCGCTGTCTCTCGATGCCGACGATGCTATTTTTGCCAGCGCAGACGAGGCTTCCGCGCTCTTGGAAAAATACGACGAAGACTACGGCGTGAAAGGAAACTAAATGGGATTATTCGCATATTTAAAGAATAAATTCGGCAAAAAAGAAGAGACGCCGCAAAGCGTCAAATACGAAAAAGGCCTCGCCAAGAGCCGAGCCGCCTTCGCCGATCGGCTCGATGAGCTTTCAAAACGCTACAAGGAAGTCAACGAGGGTTATTTCGAGGAACTTGAGCAGATTTTGATCGAGGCCGACGTCGGGGTTTCCTTGACGCTCAAACTCGTCGAGAACCTTCTCAATAAATCGAAGGCGGAGGGAATCAAAGAGCCGACGAAGATCAATGAGTTGCTCATCGACGAGATGTTTGTCGGCTACGTCGAAAGCGGTTCCTCGATCGTCAACGACCTCCAGTTTGTCGCCGAAGGCCCAACCGTTCTTCTCGTCGAAGGGGTGAATGGGGTGGGCAAGACCACCTCAATCGCCAAACTTGCTTATCGCTATCAGCAGCAGGGCAAAAAGGTGCTTCTTGTGGCCGCCGATACGTTTCGGGCCGGGGCGGTCGAACAGCTTAAAGTTTGGGCGGCGCGCCTTAACTGCCCCATCGTGAGCGGAATCGAGAATGGCGATCCGGCCAGCGTTTGTTTCGATGGGGCACAATATGCGAAAGAACATCAGATCGATTTGATGATCGTCGATACGGCGGGCCGCTTGCAAAACAAAACGAATTTGATGGCGGAGCTCGCCAAGATGAAGCGGGTTCTTTCCCATGAGATTCCTAACGCCCCGCACGAGACCTTTCTCATCATTGATGCGACGACGGGGCAAAATGGCGTCGAGCAAGCCAAGGCTTTCAAAGAAGTTTCCGATCTCACCGGCATCGTGATCACCAAAATGGATGGCACCTCGAAAGGGGGCATCATCCTTTCGATCCGCGACGCATTCGGCGTACCCGTCCGCTTCATCGGCTTTGGCGAGAAAATGGATGACCTTGAGGAGTTCGATCTCGATCAGTATCTCCACGCCTTGCTCGTCGGGGAGAAAAAAGCATGAAGGACGCCATTCTCGACAAACGGGAAGAAGCCGCGCTTCTCTTCGATTGCTATAAAGGCTTATTGTCGTCCTCGCAACAGGCAATTTTCTCCGATTACTACGATTATGATCTCTCGCTCAGCGAGATCGCCGAGAACCGGAAAATCTCCCGTTCGGCCGTGAGCGATGCCCTCCGCAAAGGCTTCGCGAAGCTTGAAACGATTGAAAAAGAAGTTGCTTTTGCGAAAAAGAAGGCGGATTTGTTGGGCTTATCCATCAAGATCGAAGAAGCGAAAGACGCCGAAGAGAAAGAAAAAGCCGTTCAGGCTTTAGAGGAGTACATTCACCATGGCCTTTGAGTCCTTAGCCGATAAATTCCAAGTCGTCTTCAAGAAAATGCGCAAGGAAGATAAACTGACCGAAGCGAACATGGATGGCGCCCTCCGCGAGATTCGGATCGCTCTCCTCGAAGCCGACGTTAACTATAAAGTTGTCAAAGCCTTCATCGACGACGTCAAAGAAAAAGCGCTCGGCCAAGCCGTGCTTCTCAAAGTCAATCCCGCGGAGATGCTGATTAAAATTTGCCACGATGAACTGGTCGGATTATTGGGAGCCGACAATACGGGCATTACGTATGCTAAGGCCGGGCCGACCACAATCATGCTCGTTGGCTTACAAGGCGCAGGCAAAACCACGAGTGCGGGCAAATTGGCCTATTTTCATAAGAACAAACTGAACAAAAAAGTGCTTTTGGCTGGTCTCGATGTCTATCGTCCTGCCGCCATCGAGCAGCTTGGGACGCTCGCGAAACAAATTGACGTTGACTTCTTTGAGATGGGCACCGAAGTGAGCCCGGTCGAAGTCGCCAAGAAAGCCGAAGAGAGAGCGATTGCCAAGAATTACGATCTCCTCATTCTCGATACGGCCGGCCGCCTTCAAATCGACGAGAAATTGATGGGCGAGCTCAAAGATATCAATAAAGCCGTTCATCCGGAAGAGGTGTTGCTCCTTGTCGATGCGATGGCCGGCCAAGATGCGGTCAACGTGACCAACGCTTTCAACCAAGATTTGCACCTGACGGGCGTCATCATGTCAAAACTCGATGGCGATGCCAAAGGCGGCGCCGCACTTTCGATAAAATATCTGACGGGCCTTCCGATCAAATTCGCCGGGGTGGGCGAAAAAGTCAGCGATCTTGACATTTTCTATCCGGAGAGAATGGCCAACCGCATCCTCGGGATGGGCGATGTCGTCTCCCTCGTCGAAAAAGCCAAGGAAGTCATCGACGAGAAAGAAGCCGAAAAAGAGAGCAAGAAGATGATGGAGGGCGAGTTCACTCTCGACGATATGCTGAAGCAGATGAAGATGGTGCAGAAGATGGGGAGCCTCGGGGCGATCGCCAAGATGATCCCTGGCATGCCGAATCTCACCGATGAGCAAAAAGACAAAGCTAACGCCGAGATGAAGTCTTTCGAAGCGGTCGTCAATTCGATGACCTCCTATGAAAGACGCCATCCGGAAATCCTGAAATATTCGGAGAAGAACCGGATCGCCAAAGGCAGCGGCAAGACCAACGCCGACGTTAATCGGGTCATCCGGAAATGGGAGCAATCCAAAGAGATGATGAAGCAGATGCAACGCTACCAGAAATCCGGCAAGGTCCCCCCCGGCTTTCCTCATTAGTATCATTTCGGTAGTTGAAACGGAAGAAAGCCGCCGAAGAAGGCGACTTTTTTAGCCCGTTTTATTATTTGAAACTTCTCTCGTTTCAAAATGTGATATTCTTCCGATAAATACACGATTATTTTCTTGTTTTTTAGAAAAGAAAAGTTAGGTTAAAGTTACATTTAGCTCGAAGGGGCGGAGGAAACATATGCAGAAGACAAGAGCTATTCAATGTTCGGTCGGAGGCGAGAACGATGAGGTGGCCATTTGGCAGGCCTTTGGTTGGAGTCTTCAATCTTTTCTGGCTCATCCTCTTTGTGATCTACATCATCATCGTGGTAGTGAACAACAGCGCCAACAAGAAGATCGACGCCTATAACGCCGACATCCGTTCGCAGCGGCAAGTCTTGGTCGACAAGGCGACGGCGCTCGTTCGCTGATTGTCCTTTTTCTGCCGAACTTCGGCCCAATGAAATCCTTGTCGCGCTGCCCAATGCGGCACGACTTAAGTTTCGTTGGGTCTTTTTTGCGGGGGCGGGACCTTGGTGATTTTCGATGGTGCCTTGATGGATTCAGCTTTCGCGAATGCGCTATAATACCTTCATGAGCAATAATCCACGCTTCCTTGATTTGTTCAATCGCCTCGATGAAAGCTGCCGCGAACGTTACCACATTGAGGACCGAACGTCTTCGGCCATCTCTTTTCTCTCGGCCAAACTGGCCCACTCATCCTCGAAGAAAGACAACGACCTCGGCGAGTCGCTCGATGCCATCCGTCAGCTCAGAAACACCTTGGTTCACGCCGAGAAGGTCGATGGGGAAGAACTCGCGGAGGTGAATCCGAAGCTCCTCGACGATCTTGAGAGGGCGGTCCGCTACGTCGAGAATCCGCCCAAAGCCCTCGACAACGCGATTCCTTATAGCCATCTTTTCGTGGTGGGGCTCGATGAGAGTTTCTCTTCGGTTTTGACGATTATGATGCGGCGGGGCTTCTCTCACGTTCCGGTCACCGATAACGGAGGTTTGCTTGGCGTTTTTAGCGAGGAGGTTTTGACCTCTTATCTGATTGCCAAAGGCACCCTCTCCTTATCTTCAGCCTTGAAGGTGCGGGATTTCCTTGCTTTTCTCCCGTTAGAGAAGCACCTGAACGAACGCTACGTTTTTATGGATCGAAACGCACTTCTTGAAGACGCTCGCGAAGCCTTCAGCTCCAGCAAAGCGAAGACCGGCAAACGCTTGGCGATGATTTTTATCAGCGAGCACGGTCGCCCCGATGAGGCGATTCTCGGCGCCTTGGTTCCAAGCGCGCTCATTTAAGTTGAGATTTGTAGGGAATATTGGATTTTAGAAGAAAAAACACCCCTGAAGCAGCGAAAATCAAAAAGCCTCGAACTTCGAGGGATGGGGGTTTTCTTTTTTTCTTTTCATTTCGGGAGAACAAAAAAAGAAGCGAGCCTTTTTCAAGGTCCGCTTCCCGTCGACTACGAACGAATTAAGCTCCAGTTTCTGTTCTTGTGCCAGTTCCGCCTCCGCTGCCCGTTTTGTTGCCAGTGAGGAGAGCGTCAATCAGGGCGTCCAACCGATTGCTCGTGAGAAGTGGTCGGCAAGACCCCGTTCCACGAATTGTAGAAGACGATGCTGAGAATCGCGTCGGCGCACTGGATGGAGGTCAGAGTCTCCGTCTTCGCTTTCGGGAAAGAGATGATGCAGCCGGCGGTCGGATCAGTCTTGACTTGGGCGGCATCAATCCCGTTGATGTTGAGGTAGAGCTTGTTCACCACGTCTTTAATCGCATCGGCGTAGGAGTTCGACGTACCTGTTTTGGCTTTGCCATTCACCTCGGTGGCGTAGGCTCCGACTTCGGCGAGCGTCTTTTTGATGGCGGCTTCCGCCTTTTTCTTAGTGATTTCGATCTTCTGATCGGCTTCGGCTTCTTGCCGCTGGTACAAGTTACCCCCGATTTGTCATTGCGCAAAGAGATATTTCAAGTTAAGCAAACTTTACTTTCGTAAAGGCGGGAAGCCATCCCAGAACAAGCCATTTGCAAACAAACAAAAAAAGAAAAAAATCCGTGCTGGCGGATTTTAATCTTTTTTGATAAACTTATGGCCTTTTTGCAGGGCTTTCATTTCCCAATCAGGGGCATCGTTGCTTTCGAGTTCTTTGAGGAGTTTCAGATCTTTCTTATCAAGCGCCAGTTCTTTAAAGAGGTCGGGGCGGTATTCTTTCGTCAAAGCGAGAGATTGCTTTCGGCGCCACTTGGCAATCGCTTCATGATTGCCAGAATAAAGGATGGCCGGAACCTTTGCCCCGTTATAGTCGTAGGGTTCGGTGTATTGGGGATATTCAAGAAGGGGCTGGTTGAAGGATTCATCGACGAGGCTTTCGGAAGCGATGGCCCCCTCGAGCAGTCTTGTCACTGAATCGCTGACCGCCATCGCGGGGATTTCGCCACCGGTCAAAATATAATCGCCGATGGAAAGGAGCTCGTCGCAATAGGCGTTGACCCGTTCGTCGACCCCTTCGTAATGGCCGCAGACCAAAACGAGATGATCCATTTTGGCGTAGGCCTTGGCTTTCGCTTCGTTATAGGTGCTGCCGCGGGCCGAGAAAAGAACGACGTGAGAGGCCGGAGTTTTAACAGCTTTGATCGCGTCGACGATCGGCTGGCATTTTTCAATGAGCCCCGCCCCGCCGCCAATTGGCGGAGTGTCGGTGCGGTGGTATTTGTCTAAGGTGTAATCACGGATGTTCTTCGTCTCGATGGAGACCACGTTTTTGGCGATGGCTCGGGCGATGATTGAGTTCGTTAAAAAGGACTCAAACATCTCGGGAAACAAGGTCAAGATCGTGATTTTCATAATAGGCCTGACATTACCTTAATCGTGATTTCTTTTTTTGCGATGTCAATCGCGAGAATGAATTCGTCCATCACGAACGGGACGTAGAAAGGTTTGGCGTCTTCGCGCGCCACGACGAGGGTTCTGGTCGGAGCGTAGGCCAAAACATCGCTGACTTTGCCTAAGGCAGTCCCTTTTTCGTCTTTGACGAGGCAGTTCTTCAGATCTTCGAGGCGGTAGAAACCTTTCGGGAGCGGTGCTTTTTCTTTTTCGATTTCGACAAAATAACCGACGATCTTCTGCGCTTCGTCGATATTGGGGATTTCCTTGAAGCCAAGGAAATACGAATCGCCCGAATCGCGGAACGACGTGACGGTATAGTCTTTTCTTTCGCCCGCCCTCTCATTGAAGAGACTGACGGCAATGCCGATTTTAAAACGCTTACTCGCAAAATCAGTCAAAGAAAAGACGCGGACTTGGCCTTCGAGTCCAAAGGTTTTGCTGACTTGGCCCAAACGGATATATTCCATAATTACCTAAATAAAGAAACGGCGCGGATTACTCCGCGTCGTCCTCTTTCTTTTTGCCTTCGTCGAAGCTTTCAAACTTCAAGTGGATGCGAAGGTTGGAGTTGTCGGCTTTGCCGGCGACGTCGATGGCCTCGCGTAAGGCGTTGGCGACGACGCCCTTTTTGCCGATGAGGCGCGCAGTGTCATCATCTTCGGCGACGATGAGGACCGTCACGTCTTTGTCGGTGGAGCCAGGAAGCTCGCGGATCATGATGGAGTCGGGTTTTTCCACGAGCGGATCAATGAGTCCGTGGATGACTTTCTCATAATCAATCATGCTTACTTGGCTTCTTTCTTAGCAACTTTTTTCTCTGCAGGCTTCACCTTGCTCTTAGCGTATTTGTCCATGATGCCCTTACGGTTGAACATGGCACGAACGCTATCGCTCGGAGTGGCTCCTTTGCTGAGCCACTTTAAGGCCAACTCTTCGTTGATATCGGCTTTGTCTTCACCGATAGCCGGATCGAAGGTGCCGATTTGCTCGATGTAACGTCCATCGCGGGCGAAACGAGAATCAGCAGCGACGATGCGGTAGAAGGGGTCCTTATGACGGCCAATGCGGGTTAATCTGATTTTAACTGACATGGTAATTGTTCTCCTTTTCCAGACGATATTTTATGGGATTGGCCATGGACTGTCAAGTAAAAATGCTTGCCACGATTAAACCAAAGACCATCGGTCTTGAGAAGCGGCCTCATCAGGGGCTCAGGTTTTCTTCTCGTTGCCTTTTTTCTTTTTTAAGGAATTGTGTATAATCTTTAAACGTGAAGAAACTTACCCGTCTCAAGTGGTTTTCTATCACCCATCCGCATCTTTATGATGGGGTCATTGCTCTTTTTGTCGCTTTGTTCATCGCCTTATTTTTCTCGACGAGTCTCTCTCCGATCTATCTAGGCGAGAATTCCTCGGGCATGAACATGGATAGCAATCTCTTCCGTTATTGCGCCTCGATTTGGCTGAATGGCGGGGTTCCCTATATCGATTTTTTTGATCACAAAGGTCTTTACCATCTTGCGATCGACTTGCTGGGTCTTTGGATTGGCGGCCGTTATGGCATCTGGTTCCTCGAGATTGTTTTCTATTGGGCCGATTTGATGATTCTCTTGCCCAGCGTTCGGCTTCTTTTCGGGGATGAACGCCGCTATCGGATTGCTTTTTATCTCCTTTTCACTGCTCTTCAAGGCTGCGTTCTTGAAGGCAACTTAGAAGGAGAATGGGTTTTGCCGTTCGTTTCGCTTTTCGCGAGCGCCTATGTCTTCGGGATCGTCAAACAAAATCCCAAGGCTTTCTTTTTAGGATCCTTCGCGATGGGGCTCGATGTCGGATTGGCCCTCAATTCCCGGCCGGTTGATGGGATCTATGGCGCGTTAGGAGCTCTTTTCTTTTCTATTTTTTGCTTCCGGCATCACCAATATTTCGCCCTGCTCAAGAATGCCCTCATCGCGATCCTCGGCTGCGCTATCCCCTTCGTCATTTTCTATTCGTTAGCCTACGCTCAGGGTTTCAAGGACCTTATGGTCGAGGCGGTTTTCGTCCAAAGTTCCTCTTACCTTTTTAATTCCTTTTTTGGTATTACCCCCTTGGTTTGGGGCTACAAACTTCAGGCTTTGGCTACCGCGATTCTCCTCGGGCTGTTTTTCTTCTTTGAGCGCAAAACGGCGCCAAAGCAAAGCGATTTGGCTTTCTTTTTCTTCTTCGTCGGGGGCGCGGCGGATTTGATTTTCTTCGTGATTTTGGGTTACGGCCATTATTTCCAATCTGGTTTCGGCTTCTTGAGTTTGGCCTTTCTTTATGGCCTTTCTCATTGTCCTAAGATTAAAGCGGGGGCTCTCCTTCGCTTCGTCAACGCATTTCTGTTCCTCTTCCTGGTTGGGGATTTGGGCTTCTTCAGCATCGCCTATTACACGCCTCAGGGCCTTGATGGCTATTCCTATAGCGAGACCCAAGAGATGGCAGCGACGATCTCCGAGATGAAGAAACAAGGGGCTGGAGCCAAAGGTAGCGTTTTCGCGATTGATGTCGATTGCGGGTTTTATATCCAGGGTGATTTCGTGGTGAACGAACGTTACATGGCTTTCCAGAAAAATTGGTGCCGCGACAATCCGGCGGTCGCGGGCGAGGTTTTGGATTATCTTTCGGGCGGCTTGGAGGGCAAAAAGCAGCCCAAATGGGTTCTTGTGAGCAAAGAATCGGGCAGTATTGACCGCTTTGCCAGCGTCATTAAGGAGGATTACACCCTCGCGGCCTCCCTCTCGAATTCCGTGGTTTGGGTCTACACCCTCAACGTCTAAGCTTCCAAGCGACTTTTTCCCTTGCTTTCAGCGAGCCTCGCGACTATGATAACTAACGCGTCCTTTAGGACGCTACGCAGGCTCCGCTAACTGTGTCACCAGTCATGAACCTGAGGAGAAACCCTAACCGGAGGAGGAAGCATTCAATGAATACACATCTCGTTGAAGACGTTACTTCCCGTCAGATTCGGCACGACATTCCTGAGTTTTCGAGTGGCGACACCGTTCGGGTGTATGTCCGCATTTTCGAAAACAAGAAGGAACGCATTCAGGTCTACGAAGGCGTTGTTATTCAGCGTCGCGGCCACGGTGTGAGCGAGACCTTCACGGTCCGCAAGATCTCCAGTGGCATCGGCGTCGAACGCACCTTCCCGCTCAATTCGCCCGCCCTTGGCAAGGTTGAACTTGTCAAAGTTGGCCACGTGCGGAGAGCTCGGATCCACTATATGCGTAACCTTCAAGGCAAGGCCGCCCGTATCAAAGACGTGGAAAAAACTGACGCCTCGAAAAAAGATATTAAGTAAGCCAGTTGTTTGTGACATCAAGACTCCCATTAAAGGGAGTCTTTTTTTCGCTCGCGCGTTGCGTTACGCGTGAGGTGACCCTATAATTTATCGTATGTTTCAGCACGAAGTGATCACCTCGGATGGCGAGTTGTCGCCTCTCGGCCGCAAAAAGCCGAGCAAGCGCAAAAAAGTTTTTAATGTCATCGGCGAAGTTTTGCTCTTGGCTGCCTTCACCCTCGTTCTTTCGATCTCAGGGCAAATCACCTATGATTATGCCCGCTACTCAACCTTCTTCGTCAATGGTATGAGCATGTATCCAACGCTGAATAAGAATGTGTCTTTTATCGAGGACAGTGGCACCCGCCACGACGGCAACGCTTCCGATTCGCTTGGCTTCAATTATCTCTGGGGCGATTTCAATGGGCGGTTCAACGGCCATTCGGCGGCCACTCTCAACGGGACCTTCTATTGCGACTATGGAATGATGGATGCCAAGCCAGGTTTCCTCGCTTCGCTCAAACGCTTTGACATCATCGTGACCTATTTCTACACCGGTGACTCTGATTTAAAAATCAAACGGCTTATGGCCTTCCCGGGCGAAAGTTGGAAATTCGATAGCCAAGGCAATTTCTATGTCGGGAAGGATTCTTCCTCGCTCACGCTTCTTGACCAGCCTTTCCTCGCTGAGATTGAAAAAGAGCATCCCGGTTGGAAAGCCAGCACCTATACTGGCAGTGGCAATATGAGCGGAACTCTCGGTGAAGATGAGTATTTCGTCTGCGGCGACAATCGGCTCAAAGGCGCCTCGGGCGATTCCCGTTCGGCGATGCCTGGCCCGATTAAGCGGAGCTTGCTCCAAGGGAAGGCCGTCACCTTGACGGGTATCTGCGCCGATCACGTTGCCAACGGTGTCTCAACCGATTACCATCCGTTATGGAATTCCTATAAGATGCCGTGGCAACTGGAGTGGTTATGATCCAGCAGAAGAACGTTCATTACTTCCCCGGCCACATGGCGAAGGCACTCGAAAGTCTCGCTCCTTTCGTCAAAGCCTGCGATATCGTGGTGGAAGTGGCCGATGCCCGCGCCCCCTTTTCTTCGCGCAACCCCGTTTTCATGGGGCTCGTTGGCGAAAAACCGCATCTTTTGCTCTTATCGAAAGCCGATTGGGCCGATCCCGAAGTGACGAAGAGCTGGATCGATGACTACCAACGGGCGGGTTTGCCCACGCTGGCGGGCGATCTTAAAAGAGAGAGCCTGCTTAAACGGCTCACGCTTTTGTCTGAGCCTTTGGTGAGCAAGAAGCGTGAAAAAGAAAAGAAGATGGGGATGCGGCCCCAGCCCCTTCGCCTATTGATTGCCGGCATTCCTAACGTAGGCAAAAGCACCTTGATCAATAACTTGGCCGGGCATTCCGTCGTCAAAGTGGCCAACCGTCCTGGTGTCACGAGAGCGGAGCAGTGGATTCGCCTCTCGAACGATTTCGTTCTTCTCGATACGCCTGGGATTCTTCCTATGAACTATCCCGATGGTGCTCAGGCGGTCCGTTTGGCCTTATTGGGTTCGATCAAAGAAGAAGTGCTTCCCAACGATGATTTGGCGGTGGCTCTTTTGGCTTACCTCCGCACGAACTATCCGTTATCCTTGAAGAAACGCTACGGAATCGAAAATCTTTGCAACCTTGATACGGAGTTCGTTTTGCAAGAAATCGCTGCAAAGCGGGGCTATCTTCTCCAAGGAGGCGCCCCTTCTAGCGAAAAGGCTGCCCTTTCGCTTATCAAAGATTTTCAAGTCGGCGCCTTTGGCTCTTTGAGCTTAGAAAGGCCTTGAGATGCTCGTCAAGGAACGTGAATTCTATTCACCGAGCGTTAAGCTCATCGTCGGCCTTGATGAAGCGGGGCGGGGCCCCTTGGCGGGTCCGCTTTATTGCGCGGCCGTCGTTTTCGATCCCTCTTACCAAAACGAAGGGATCAATGATTCAAAGAAACTGAGTCCAAAAAGGCGGGAAGCCCTTTATGACGTCATCATTCAAAATGCCCTTTCTTACGCAATTGTCTCCGCCAGCGTTGAGGAGATCGACAAAGACAATATCCTCGAAGCGGATAAGCGAATCATGGAGAAGGCATTAACCTTAATTAAGGCGCCCTACGATTTTATTCTCACCGACGATGTGCCGCTTCGCCATGCGAACAAACCTCTCGTCGCTATGATTAAAGGCGATGCTCAATGCCTCAATGTGGCGGCCGCCTCGATTTTGGCCAAGGTCTCGCGAGACCGCTATATGGACGAACTTGACAAAAAATATCCGGACTATGGCTTTAAAAAACATAAAGGCTATGGAACGGCCCTTCATCTCGAAATGCTGAGAAAATATGGTCCCATTGAAGGCGTTCACCGCAAAACTTTTCGACCGATTTCCGACTACTATTCGAAACAAGAAACACTTTTTTAGGGCACAAAACGCTAAAACCCCTCTATTAGTAAGTGGAGGTATTTTTTATGACAGGACGCGAAGCGCTAGCTTATCTCGCTCTCAAATACCGGGGAGACTGGGACAAGATGGTGGAGGGTGTGAAGGCCCATGAAGATTTCGATTCGAAAGAGGCTGAGAAGGCGGTTCATGCCCTTCCCTGCCCTTATCTGACTCTCATCGACAAAGCCTACCCCGAAGCCTTTAAACATTGCTACCGGCCCCCGCTCGTGCTCTTTTATTATGGCGATATCTCCTTGATCTACGACGAAAAGAAATGCGTGAGTTACGTTGGCTCACGCGACGCGAGTGGCTATGGCATCCAAATGGCCGAAGAGCTCGCGAGTGGCTTGGCCAAAGAAGGCTTCGTCATCGTGAGCGGACTTGCGATGGGGATCGATTCCGCGGCAACGAAGGCGGCCCTCGATGCGGGTGGCAAGGCCGTCGGTTTCCTCGGCTCTGGGATTGATCTATGCTATCCTTCAACGAGTCAAGAAATCTATGAGCGGCTCAAAAAGGAAGGGCTCATCCTTTCCGAATACCCCTATCAAACTCCGCCTGATCGGGAGCATTTCCCGCAGCGAAATCGAATGGTTGCGGCCGTTTCGAAAGGGGTAATCGTGGGAGAGGCCAGCAAAAAGAGCGGCACTCTCATCACGGTTGGCTACGCTCTTGGCTTCACCAAAGAAATTGGCTGCGTGCCTTATCCGGCCGGGAGCGAGAGTGCCTGCAACATTCTGATTAAGGAAGGTGCGCAAATGATCGAAAATCTCGAGGATGCCAACCTCCTCATGGGCTTCACGCCGAGCAAAATCGCCCCGGAGTAAAATTTTTACTTTTCCACCATATAAATACTTTATTTATATATAGAGGAAAAGCGGACCGCTTTATTTGACAAGGGGGCTATTCGTCCCTATATTAAACCCCGAAAAAAGGATTTTTCATGAAACTTGTCATTGTTGAGTCGCCGAAAAAATGCGAAACCATCGCTCATTACCTGGGCGGGGATTATAAAGTTATGGCCTCCCAAGGTCACATCCGCGATCTTTCAACCAAGGGCAAAGGCGGCCTTGGCATCGATGTTGATGATAATTTTAAGCCGGATTTTGTCATCACTCCGAGCAAACTCAGCATCGTCAAAGAGCTAAAGTCGGTGGCTGGGAAAGCCGACGAAGTCATTCTGGCAACCGACCCTGATCGTGAGGGAGAAGCGATTTCTTGGCACCTAGCCCAAGTCTTGGGCTTGGATGTCGAGACTACCAAACGTCTTCAATTCCACGAGATTACTAAGCCGGCGATCGAAGCGGCCATCAAGGCCCCTTCCCACATCGATATGAACCTCGTCAATTCGCAAGAGACGCGCCGGATGTACGACCGCATCATCGGTTTCAAACTTTCGAGCTTGCTCCAGAAAAAAATGTCGAGCAAATCGGCGGGTCGGGTCCAGAGCGTCACTTTGAAGATGATCTGCGACAACGATGTCGAAATCAAAGCCTTCGTACCTCAAGAGTATTGGACCATCGACGTCACGTTGAGCCTCAATGGCAAATTGATGAGCGTCTCGCTGGATCGGATCGATGGCAAAGCTGCCGAAATCCATAGCAAAGACGAAGCCGATGCCATCCTCAAGCGGATTGGCAAGAGCCTCGACGTTCTTTCGGTCGACGCCCAGAAAAAGAGCGTCCCCTCGAAGCTTCCTTTCACGACTTCGACGATGCAACAGGAAGCCTTCAACCGCTTCAAGTTCTCGACCAGCAAGACCCAATCGATTGCCCAGCGTCTATATGAAGGCATGGACATCAATGGCGAGCATGTTGGTTTGATCACCTACATGCGTACCGATTCGACCCGCTTAAGCACCGATTTCTATGATCAGCATGCCAAACCCTTCATTTTGGAGAAGTTCGGCCAAGAGTATCTCGGCTACATCAAGGTCGGCAAGAAGAGTGATCTCGTTCAAGACGCCCACGAAGCCATCCGTCCGACTGGTACTCATCGGACCCCGGATCTCGTCGCCCGCTACGTCGAACCCGATGAAGCGAAACTTTATCGTTTGATCTATGACCGGGCCTTAGCCTCGGTTATGAGCGACAAACTCGAAGAGCAGACGACCGCCCTTTTCGAAACGAACGGTCTCATCTTTAAAGCCACTGGTGTTCGAACCTTGTTCAAAGGCTATGAAGCAATCTATGGCGATTTCGAAGACGATGACACCAAACTCTTGCCTGAAATCAAACAGGGCGAGAACTACGGAATCGATAAGATTGACCCTGAGCAGAAATTCACCAAGGCCCCGGCCCGCTACAGCGAAGCTAAGGTTGTTAAGATGATGGAAGAAAAAGGTATCGGTCGTCCGTCGACTTACGCCTCGACGATCAAAACTTTGATCGACCGCGGCTACGTGACCTCGAAGGCGGGCATTATCACCCCAACCGAGACGGGCTTGCGCACCACTCTCGTTCTCAATAAGTACTTCCCGGAGATCGTTTCGACCGAATATACGGCGAACATGGAGTCGAAACTCGACGAAATTGAGGAAGGCAAAGAGAGCAAGCTCGAAGCGATGAACGAGTTCTACAAGCCTTTCATCGACAAATTCCTCAAAGTTCAGGATCAGATGTACAAGGATCCGGCTCAACCAACGGGCGAAATGTGCCCGATTTGCGGCTCGCCGCTCGTGGTGAAGAAGAGCCGTTATGGCAGTTTTATCGCCTGCTCGAACTATCCGAAGTGCAAATACATCAAGAAAGAGCCGAAAGCCGCGCCGAAAGAAACCGGCGAAATGTGCCCGGAATGTGGCAAACCGCTCGTGGAGCGGAAAGACCGGAAGGGCAACATCTTCATCGCTTGCAGTGGTTACCCTGCTTGCCATTTCATCAAAGGGCAAGAAGGTAAAGCCCAAGCCGAGAAAAAAGTCTACACCGAAGCGGACTGGGTTAAACCTTGCCCGCAGTGTAAGAGTGGTCACCTCGTGGTCAAACACGGCCGCAAGGTCGATTTCCTCGGCTGCACCAATTTTCCGAAATGCCATTACCACGAATGGATCGACGACAAGTCTAAAAAGAGTAACGGAAAGAAGTCCTGATGAGCTCGAAAAGCGTTCGAATTATCGGAGGAGGCCTCGCTGGGAGCGAGGCCGCCTTTTTCCTTCTGAAAAAAGGCTATGATGTCGACCTTTATGAACGGCGTCCAAAAGTGAATGACGGCGCGCACGAAACGGGCTTATTTGGCGAACTTGTCTGCTCGAATTCGCTGAAAAGCGTCCGGTTCGACAATGCCTGCGGCCTCCTCAAAGAAGAGATGCGGAAGATGGACTCCCTCACGATGAAAGCGGCCGCTTTAAGCGAAGTCCCGGCCGGCAACGCCCTCTCGGTCGACCGCGAAGAGTTTGCCTCAATCATCACCAAAGAACTCAAGGCCTTCACCAATTTTCACGTTCACGAAGAAGATGTTTCGAGCCTGCCCGAAGAGGAAACCATCGTGGCGACAGGGCCTTTAACGAGCGAGCCCTTCCTTAGTGCCCTGACGGATTTATTGGGAGAAAAAAACCTTTCTTTCTTTGATGCCTCGGCCCCAATCATTGCAAAAAACTCGATCGATTTAACCAAAGCCTATTTCAAATCTCGCTTCGAGCAAAGCGACTCTTCTTACATCAATTGCCCCTTTAACCGTGATGAATATGAAAAATTTGTGATGGAGCTTTTGGGGGCCAAGAAAGCCTTGGTTCATGAATTCGACACCCATTATTTTGAGGGCTGTCTTCCGATTGAGGTGATGGCCGCTCGCGGCTTTGAGACGTTAAGACATGGCATGCTGAAACCCTTCGGTCTCGAAACACCCGAACATCCCTTTGCCTATGCGGTGGCCCAATTGAGGCAAGATACCAAATTGGGCGATTGCTATAACCTCGTTGGTTTCCAAACGAATCTGACTTATCCCGAGCAAAGGCGGGTCTTTTCTTTGATCCCGGGCCTTGAGCATGCGGAGTTCATTCGCTATGGGCTCATGCACCGGAACGCGTACTTGGATGCCCCGCGCTGTCTCAGTGCGGATTTATCCCTGCAAAAGGCCCCTCAATTAACAATCGCGGGCCAACTCGCTGGGGTTGAAGGCTATGTCGAAAGCGCCGCCCTTGGCATGATCGCCGGCATCAATGTCTATCGAAAGCTCGAAGGCAAACGCTTTTTAGCAGTGCCCACCGAAAGCGTCCTCGGCGCCCTCATCGATTATCTTTTGCATGCCTCTTCGGCTTACTTCGAGCCGATGAGTGCCAACTGGGCTTTGATGCCGTCTTCGAAAAAAGAAACGCGCCAAGAAACTATCGTTACTTCGCTTCGTGCGATAGAATCCTATTGGAGCGCGGTTAATGAATAAAGCCGATCACGACTATTTGCTTTATCTCGAGCAAGAGAGGCGTTACTCGCCAAGAACCTCCGATGCTTATCGGCGGGACCTTGATAAGTATTTTGCTTTTCTTCTCAAAAACGAGATCACGTTCACCGATGCGAAGAAACAGACAATTCGAACGTTCTTAGCTCAGGAGCTGGCCCATGGGATTTCGGCTCGGAGCTGCCAGCGAAGGATGTCCGCTTTGCGGGGATTTTACGCGTTTTGCGTCAAACGCCGCTACGCGGTTTTTAATCCGGCCGCCCTCATTCACTCGCCAAAGAAAGCCATCCGCTACCCCCAGGTGCTAAGCTATGACGAAGTAGTCAAACTTTTCAACGCCAACGCCGAGAGAAGCGATCCCTTGAAGATTCGGGATCAGGCAATTCTCGAACTCCTTTATGCCTCCGGGATGCGGGCCAGCGAACTTTGCGCCCTCACTTTTCGCCAGATCGATTACCGCTCTCGGATGATCCGGGTGTTTGGCAAGGGCAATAAGGAACGGCTCGTTCCTTTTAGCCAAACGGCCTCTGCCGCGATGAACTACTATTACAAGAACCAACGCGATTCCCTCTTGGCCCATCGGAAAAACAAGACGGTGCCGGTTGATGCTTTCTTTGTTTCGAATAAGGGGCGGAAATTGACGAATCGAAGCCTTGAATACATCTTGCTCGAAGTCCAAAAGAAAACCGGGATCTATTATGGGCTCCATCCCCACGAACTCCGTCACACCTTCGCCACCGATCTATTGGAGGGCGGAGCCGATCTCCGTTTGATTCAAGAGCTCCTTGGCCACGCCTCGCTCAACACCACCCAGGTCTATACCCACGTGAGCAAGAAGGCGATGAAGGAGCAATATCTCGCCCATTTCCCGCGCCAGAAAAAAGAAAAGGGTTAGGATTTGCAGGCATTTTGTTATTTCGGAGATATTGGCCTTTTCCTTCGCGTACGCGGGTGATATAATCACCCTCGGCCGTTTTCCTAATGGAAACGGCTTATACGCACCCCGCGGATTCAGCGCCGTGTTCCCAATCGGGCGAAAATGCTTAAAAAGCGATTGGGTGGTCAGCTGTTCGAAACGAGGGAGGCTTAAACAGATGGAGGTCACTAAAATGAGTGACGAAACAAAGACTGTGGTGGCGACTGCTGCCCCAGCTGCGGCCCCGGCTGCAGCGCAACCGACGATGGCTCAGGTCATGCACGACCCGAACGCGCCGATCATGACGATGAAGAAACTTCTCGAAGCGGGTGTCCACTTCGGTCATCAGACTCGCCGTTGGAATCCAAAGATGGGCCGTTTCATCTATGGAGCCCGCAATGGCATCTACCTCATCGATTTAACCAAGACCTGCACTTCCGTTAACGATGCTTACAAGAAATTGAAGTCGATCGTCGATGAAGAGGGCAAAGTCCTCTTCGTTGGCACCAAACCGGCTGCTCAGCAGATTGTGATCGACGAAGCGACCCGCAGCGGCAGTTTCTATATCTCCCATCGTTGGCTCGGCGGAACTCTCACGAACTTCCGTACCATCCTCGGCCGTATCAAGTATCTCAAAGATCTCGAAGCCATGGAGGCCGATGGGACTTGGGAGAAGATGCCGAAGAAGGAAGTCGCCATCCTCAAGAAAGAAAAAGAAAAACTCGCCCGCAACCTCGAAGGTATCAAAGAGATGAGACGCCTTCCGCAAGCGCTCATCGTCGTTGACCCGAGCGTCGAACACAACGCAGTTGCTGAAGCCCGCAAACTCAACATTCCGGTCTTTGGTATCTGCTCGACTTCCGATGATCCGGAAACTGTTGATTTCCCGATTCCGTCCAACAACGACGCTCCGAGCGCCATCAAACTTCTGACTGCGGTCTTAGCTGATGCGATCGTGGAGAGCAAGGGCGGCGAAACCGCGATTGCCTACACCAAGGATCAGGGCGAAGAAGCGACGATGAAAGACGCGATCCGGGCCGCCGATATTGCCAATGAACAGCGCAAGGCTGCCTTACGCCAG
Source organism: Bacilli bacterium (assembly GCA_041667485.1). Taxonomy (GTDB): domain Bacteria; phylum Bacillota_I; class Bacilli_A; order RFN20; family CAG-826; genus UBA4951. Next base: position 4,401 of record JBAYEZ010000003.1, on the reverse strand, counting down.
CAGCGCAGGGAGCGCGAAGAGCGCTACCTTAAGATGCAGGCGGAGCGTCAAGCTCGCTATTCTTCGCAAAATAGTGCTCCGGCCGCCAGCGTTGCTCCGGCTCCGCTTCCCGAAGTGAGCAAAAATTCTAACGATAAGGATGAAGGAGATAAATAATGGCTGATAAGAACACGATCGAGCTCATCAAGGCCCTCCGGGAAAGAACCGGCGCGGGCATGATGGATTGCAAACACGCTCTTGAAGAAAGCAATTACGATATTGAAAAAGCCGTCGATTCTCTCCGCGAGAAGGGCATCGTCAAGCAAGCCAAACGGGCCAATCGGACCGCTGCCGAGGGTTTAACCCGCGTCAAGGTTTGTCCGGAATGCAGCAAAGCTGCCTTGATTGAAGTCAACTGCGAAACCGACTTCGTGAGCGGCAGCGACAAGTTCATCGCCTTAGCCGATGGGCTCGTCGGCTCCGTTATGAAAAACGAACCGAAAGATCTCGAAGCGGCAAAAGCCGATAACGCTCAGCTGCTCCAAGACACCGCTTTGGCGGTCGGCGAGAAAGTGGATTTCCGCCGCTTCGCCATCATCGCTGCGAAAGCGAATCAAATCATCGGGTCCTACATTCACATGGGTGGCAAGATCTCGGTGGCAGTTCTTATCGAAGGCGGCGATCTCGAATTCGCCAACAAATTAGCGATGCATATCGCGGCCAACAGTCCGCTCTATGTTGAGTTAAAAGACGTCCCCGCCGATGAGCGCGCCCGTGAAAAGGCCGTCGCCATCGAAGAGGTCAAGGCTGATCCGAAGATTTCGGGAAAACCCGATGCCGTCAAAGAGCGCATCACCGAAGCCAAGGTCGACAAAGTCCTTGGCCAGAGTTGCTTGCTGCTCCAACAGTATCTTCTCGATGAGTCGAAGACCGTCGCACAAGTCTTGCTTGAGAGCGGCGCCAAAGTCGTTTCCTTCGTCCGCTATCAGGTGGGCGAAGGCATCGCCAGAGACGTTTCGCAAGAAAACTAAAACAAAAAACGCGCACCAACCCTGCGCGTTTTTTGTATAATTAAACCTATGGAACCAATTTACAAAACCGTAATTCTCAAACTCTCAGGCGAAGCGCTCGTCGACGGCGCCGACAAGACAATTCTTGATCAGAAGAAACTTTCGGCGATCGCCGACGAAGTTGTCAAAGTCACCGCCCTTGGCGTCCACCTCGGCGTTGTGGTCGGAGCCGGCAACATTTGGCGGGGCCGCCTCGCCGAAAAAGTCGGCATCGAGCAAGCGACGGGCGATTACATGGGCATGCTCGGGACCATCATCAATGCCTTGGCCTTGCAAAGCGCCTTCGAAGAAAAAGGCCTTGACACCCGGGTGATGTCTTCGATCAACGTCCCCCAGGTCTGCGAACCTTATATTCGCCGCAAAGCCGTCCACCATTTAAACAATGGCCGCGTCGTCATCTTCGCGGGGGGAACGGGCAATCCGTTCTTCACCACCGATTCGACGGCGACGCTTCGGGCTCTTGAAGTCGGAGCTGATGCGATTTTGATGGGCAAAAACGATGTCGAAGGAGTTTATGACAGCGATCCGCGCAAGAACCCCAATGCTCATTTTCTCAAGCATTTGACCTTTCAGGAGGTCGTCGAGAAGAAACTTGGGGTCATGGATCTGACGGCGGTGGCGATGCTCGAAGAGAGCAAGGTCGTCATCCATGTCTTCAACATGGATAATCCCGATAACGTCATCAAGGTCTTGCAAGGCAAGGATTTGGGGAGCACAATCTCCAAGGAGTAAATAACGGTTATGGATGCACTCGTTTTAGAAGCCCAAGATAAGATGAACAAGTCGATTGAATCCTTTGAGGGTTCGCTTCGCAAACTCCGCAGTGGCCGGGCCAACCCCGCTATTTTGACGGGGATTATGTGCGATTACTATGGTGACAAGATGGATATTTCCACTCTTTGTGCCATCTCGATGCCCGAACCACGCCAGCTTCTGGTTCGCCCCTATTCTCGCGAAGACCTCAAGGTGGTCGCCACGGCTATTGGCGCTGCCAATATCGGCGTCAACCCGCAGATCGAAGCCGATGCGATCCGCCTCGTGATCCCCCCGCTTACCGAAGATGTCCGCCGCGATATCGCCAAGCAAGCCAAAGGCTTAAGCGATGAAGCCAAGGTGGCAATCCGCAACATCCGCCGCGATTATCTCGATCTTCTCAAAGAGGACGATTCGATGTCGGATGACTACAAGGAAAGAGTGGAAGGCGATGTTCAAAAGATCGTCGATGCCGCCAATAAGCAAATCGATGATATCCTTGCGAAAAAACAGCAGGAGATCATGACAATCTGATTGTCGCTAAAATACTATGCCTAACCCCCTCGGATTGGATTCCGAAGGGGTTTTTCTTTAAGCGAGAGTCAACGGGCCATCTGTGCAGGTGACGCTGGTGAGAGAAGCTTCTTTCCAATCGGCCCCAACTGTGATTTTTTGCCAGTCCTCTTTGGTGTTGAGGTAACGGAGTTCTTTGAGAGCTGTCGCTCCTTTAAATGCCTTCGGGCCGATCGAGGTGAGTTTGCCTGGCAGGGTCAAACTCGCTAAGGAGGAGCAATTCTCGAAAACACCTTCCTCCAAACTGGTCAAAATGTTCGGCAAGGCGATTTTTGTGAGGGCGGTGTCGCCTGAAAAAGCATAGGCGCCAAACGTCGAGACGGCCTTGATGTCCGAGGTGTTGCCCATCAGGAACGAAGTCAGGGAAGTGAGCCCGCTAAAAGCATAGGCGCCAATCTTGGCGTAGTAGCGTTCGGCGTAGATGGATGCCACATTTAATAAGCCGCTTGTTCCGAAAAGATTGGAACCGCTGACGAAATCGGGACTGCCGGTCACATAGGTTTGTTGATTGTTGCTCTCCTCGGAACTTGTGTAATAAGGAAGAATAATGGTTTTAGCCTGAGCATCTTTGACGGTAATTTGAGAAAGCAAAAACGAGCGGGGCGAGGCACTCTTTTGATAATCGTAGCTGAAAGAGCCACCATTGTTGATGATGTGGCCGTTGGCATCGAAGAAACCAGCAATGATGTTGCCATTATTGGTGGTGCCAGTTTCGTTATCGCCTTGCTTGGCGGCTCGAAAGCCCACGACGAGCATCGCGGTCATAAGCGAGGCGACGACTCCGATCGTCGCGCAGGCGATAATCAGACCTTTCTTGCTTTTCGGATCGAGCGGTTGTTTGATTTTAGGGGCGTTTTGCGAGGGATTTTGCGTCTCTTCGATCTTGGAAGGAGCGGCATACTCTTCGGGAAGATGAGCGGCCCGCTTTGGCTCTGGCGATGTTTCGGGTATGGGATTTTTCTTTTCTTCGTCCATAGCTTCAATCATACTCAAGTGACATCCTTTTGGAAGAGATTTGACGCGAAATAGGCTTTCCTTTCTTTTCAAAAAGAATTGGGCGAAATTTGCGGTATCGGGACGGCCTTCTTTTGTTATATAATCACCCTTGTGAATAAAGAGCCTTTTATTTTAACGAAGAAATGTGACCATGTCGCCTTTATTATGGATGGCAATGGCCGCTGGGCCAAAGCGCGAGGCCTCCCCCGTTATTTGGGCCACAAAGAAGCCTGCAATCGCATCGTTGAACTCTTCGAGGTCTGCCGCGAATTCAAAATCAAATACATGTCATTCTACGCTTTCAGCACCGAAAACTGGAACCGGCCCCAGGACGAGATCGATCATTTGATGGACTATCTCGAGGAGTTTTTTAAGAAAGAAATCGATTATTTGGATTCGGTTGGGACCCGGATTGTCGTTTCGGGCGATCTTTCGCGCATTCGAGAAAAGACTCGGCAAGTCTGCTATGACGCGATTAACCGCACCGCCAAGAATTCAACCTGGTTCATCAACGTTTGCCTTAACTATGGCGGCCGCGATGAAATCGTTCGAGCCGCCAAAAAGGTTGTTCTTGATTACAATGAAGGCAAATTGGCGCTTGAGGATTTAAACGAAACGACCTTTAAAAATTATTTTTGGGTGAAAGAATTGCCCGATGTCGATTTGATGATCCGGACTTCAGGCGAGGAACGGCTTTCGAACTATCTCCTTTATCAAAACGCTTACGCGGAATTGGTTTTCACATCCGTGAAATGGCCGGATTTCAAGCGGGATGCCTTCATCGATTGTCTTCGCGAATTTCAAGAGCGAAATCGCCGATTTGGGGGCTTAAAAAATGAGTAACCAGCAGATGAATGTCATCACGCCTGAACAAAAGGCGTCGCTTCGTTCCCGCCTCATTGTGGCGGGAATTCTGATTGCCCTGATTTTGCCGGCTTTTTTCCTCGGCAGTTGGGTCTTCTTTGGCGTTGTGGCCATCTTCCTTGCTCTCGCGATCACCGAGATGATCCGCGCACCACACAAACCCTAT
>JBAYEZ010000002.1:0-28524 GCA_041667485.1 Bacilli bacterium | reverse complement strand
GTTGCCGGCAAAAATACAACAGATCCCCTTAACCATCTGAAAGCTATGGGATTCGTTCGTTTGCTAACCGAAACTCTTGATACATGCGGGAACCTTACTATTGCTGGCTTCTCTGCGGGCATCAGCGTATGAATGTTTCGATGCCGATTGCAATATTTTATCCGGCGTCACAGACCGAACGGTTTTTTCCTACCTTGATTATTTCCCGGTCATTTTCAACCTCCATGGACAAGGCGAGATGAAAGCGGGCTTTCTTTCGGCCCGAAAGAGCGTCACGCTAAGCGAAACGCTTTCATTTGAAAACTAATCATCCGAAATAAAAAAGATCAGCGAGTTCATCGATGGCCATTCCAGCAAACGTGGTCGAGAGATTCCCTGACAAAAATGGAAGTCTATGGAGGGTTGCGTTAGATTAGAACGAGAGAGCCACCGGAGAAGAAAAATGGTGTTTTTCCATACTAAAAATCGTAAGTAACTGCGATAATAACAAGTGTTTTTAACCTTTAAACGTTGAATAAAAAAGTTTAAGAAAAGGTTCTGTTTTATCGTAACGCATAATGCTTTATAATTACGTTACAAATATAAAGAGGTAAAAAACGATAAATATGTCGAAGAAAACAATGAATCTTCGCGTTGATTCTCAATTAAAAAAGAACGCTGAAAATATCATTTCTCAACTTGGGATTTCAATGAGTTCAGCGATTACTTTATATTTACGGGCAATTGTTCGCGAAAAAGGCATCCCGTTTCCCGTCACTTTGGAAGGGAAGAAAAAGACCCTCGTTTATCGTTCGATTAATGAAGATGATTTACCTATCCAAGATGATGAAGAAAGTGTCGTTGATGAGGACTCAATTAAGAAGGCTATCGACAAGTTTTAATGTTCTATAAGATCGATAATCGTTTAGAATAATCAAGGAGTTATTTGTATGGAAAAAAGCAAAGTTTACTTGACTGATTTTCGTTCTCATCCTGGCGATTCGCTTCCCAATAAACTTCGTCGCTTGATGATTTCGGCTGGGATTAAGAATATTGATTTCGACGGTAAGTTTGTCGCCATTAAGATGCACTTCGGTGAATTGGGGAACGTTTCCTTTTTGCGCCCTAATTATGCGAAGGCTGTTGCCGACTTGGTCAAAGAGTTGGGTGGTAAACCTTACTTGGTCGATTGCAACACTCTCTATCCAGGATCCCGAAAAAACGCGCTTGATCATCTTACCTGCGCTCAAATGAATGGGTTTAGCGAGGCCTCAACCGGCTGTCACATCATCATCGGCGATGGCGTTAAGGGTACGGATGACGTTGCCGTTCCGGTCCGCAACGGCCAATACTGCAAAGAAGCCTACATTGGACGCGGTGTCATGGATGCCGATGTTTTTATTTCTTTGACACACTTTAAAGGACACGAAGAGGCTGGCTTTGGCGGAACAATTAAAAATATTGGCATGGGTTGTGGCTCCCGGGCGGGCAAATGCGATCAGCACGCCTCGGGCAAAACCCAAGTCGATGAGAAACTTTGCCGTGGCTGCCGGAGTTGTGCGAAAGTCTGCGGAAGCGATGCCATCTCTTATCCGAACAAAAAGGCGGTTATCGATTTGGCAAAGTGCAAGGGATGCGGCCGCTGTATTGCCGCTTGCTCCTTCGATGCGATTTCGCCCTTATCGTGGAACGCGAACGAACTTTTAGGCAAGAAAATGGCTGAATACGCCATGGCGGTCTGCGACGGGCGTCCTTGCTTTCATGTTTCTTTAATTATGGATGTTTCGCCGTGGTGCGATTGTGGCGGATTCAATGATGCCCCGATTATCCCGGACGTTGGCATGCTTTGCTCGTTTGACCCTGTCGCTCTCGATCAGGCATGCGTCGATCTCTGCGATAAAGAAGAAAACCATTATTTTGAGAACTCTCAACTCGGCGATCGGATCAAAGACGGGACAAAGCTAACGGGCCACGTTTTCCATGACGATGAACCGGAAACGGACCCGGATTCGGCGATTGCCCACGGCGAAGAAATTGGACTTGGCACAAGAGCTTATGAGCTCATTAAGGTCAAGTAGTTCGGTGGACCCCGTTCGGGAAAAGAACGTTCGCACGATGATCAACCTCCTGTTAAAGGAGATGCCAGAGTTTCTTTCTTACGCTTCGCAAGTTTCGAGCGAATACCCTTATCAACGGATGCTCTTAAGAGGGCTGATGAATTTGCGGCCCGCGAATCCTCTCGATCCTTATTTTTTGACGCTTCAAGACGAGCTTCTCCAAGAAGAGCTGGCGGAGAAGGGTGTTATTGATGTTTTCGCTTTGCCTAGCACCTCCTATCCAAAAATAGCCCTCTTTCATGGTGATATCACCCGCCTTAAAGCCGACGCGATCGTCAACGCCGCCAATAGCCAAATGCTCGGTTGTTTTGTTCCAGGACACCATTGCATCGATAACGCCATCCATAGCGGAGCTGGACTTCAACTCCGTGATGAATGTGCAAAGTTGATGGCCAAACAAGGCCACGAAGAGCCAGCGGGAAGCGCTAAGCTGACCAAAGCCTATAATCTGCCTTGCCGCTATGTTATTCACACCGTCGGACCGGTCGTGAAAATTCGGCCGACAAGCAAAGAAGAAAACCAACTTGCCTCCTGTTACCTCTCTTGCCTTAAAATGGCGGAGTCGATGGGGTTGAAATCGATCGTCTTCCCTTGCATCTCAACTGGAGAGTTTGGCTATCCGAAGAAGGAAGCGGCTAAACTTGCGGTGGAAACCGTTGATTCGTATATGGTGGAGCATCCGGATTGCCCGGTGGTGGTCTTCGACACGTTCAAAGAAGATGATTGTGCACTCTACAACGAATTACTTAGCTAACATCGCTTTAGCGAAAGAGAAGATTGCGGAAGCCGATGCCATCGTCGTTGGGGCCGGCGCCGGTTATTCAACTGCCGCTGGCCTTGTCTACGATGGTGAGGAGTTCCAAAAAAATTTTGGGGACTTTATCGCCAAATACCATTTTCCGAATTTGTACTATGGCGGCTTCGGCCCCTTTGAAAACGATCAAGAAATGTGGGCCTACTGGAGCCGTTTCATTTATTTAGAACGTTATAAGCCCGGCCCTTTGTTCCTCTACCAAGACCTATTGCGTCTTCTTCAGGGCAAGAATTATTTTGTCCTCACCACCAACGTAGATCATTGTTTCCAAAAAGCCGGCTTTGCTAAGGAACGTCTTTTTTATATGCAAGGAGACTACGGCCTATTCCAGTGCAGCGTTCCCTGTCACCAGAAAACCTATGATAACGAAAAAACCGTTATGGCGATGCTCAAAAAACAAAAATCTATGCAAGTCCCGCTTGAATTAATACCAAAGTGCCCCATTTGTGGGAAGCCCATGGCGATGAATCTTCGTTCTGATAACAGCTTCGTTGAGGACGAAGGGTGGCATGAAGCCGAAGAGCGTTATGAGATGTTTCTCGCCGAGAATTATCTCGACAAGAAGATTGTTTATCTCGAAGTGGGGGTCGGCGACAATACGCCGGCGATCATAAAATACCCTTTCTATCGTTTGACCGCGAAAAACCCGCAAGCAACCTATATTTACGCCAATATCGAACGAAGCAACCCGCCGCTCGAAATTGAAAAACAATCGATTGTGTTACTGGGAAATTTAGCTGAGACCATCGCTTTGCTCAATCGGTGAAAGGCCCAATGGAACCTTCCCCTTCCCGATAGGTGAGAAAGGGTTTTTGTCTTTTTCTCAAATTGAGAATAAATTAAAAACAATGAAAAAGAGGAAACCATTTATGTTGTCTCTTTTAAATGCAACGCTTGATTAATTAATCCGTATGCGTCTTCAAGCGTTCGTTCTCGGGGAACATCTTGTCTTTTTCGCTCAGAGGACGGATGACCTTGCAGGGAACTCCGGCAGCCAAGGAGTGGGAAGGGACGTCTCTTGTCACGACCGAGCCGGCCGCGATCACCACATCATTGCCGATGTGAACCCCGCCGCAGACAATCACGCCGGCCGCGAGCCAAACCCCATTGCCAATCGTGACGGGTTTAGCATATTCAATATTGTAAAACCCATCTGGAAATTGCTGGGGATTTCTCTCCTCGGCGAGGAGAGGGTGCATTGGAGTCGCAATGATGACATTCGGTCCCAACATCACGTTGTCGCCAATGGTGATTGGGCAGACATCATGGAATTTGCAGTCGTAGTTGGCATAGAAATTTTTGCCAATTGTGACGTTGAAGCCATATTCGACGCGCAAGCCCTGTTCCATCCAAGAGTTCTCGCCTAAGCGGGGGAAGATCTGATGGAGCAAGCGGACCCGTTTTTCTTCTTCGCTCGGTCGGAGGTGGTTGAAGTCATAAAGCAGTTCTTGCTCTTTCATTTTGATATCGTGGAGCTCAGGGATCGCCGAATTATAGAGTTCGCCTTTGACCATTCGTTCTGTTTGTTTTTTCATTGTTTGTGCACTTTCTTTTCGTCGTATTGATCGCGCGGCTCTGGGAGCGGACCATCGGGATGGCCGAGGATGATGATGGCGAAGGGGATGTGGTCGCCGTTCATCGAGAGGATTTTCGCAACCCGTTTTTCGCGTAATGCGCCTGGATAGACGCCGCACCAACAGGCACCCAAACCCAGATTGGTCGCCTCGAGGAGGATATTCTCGGCTGCAGCGGAGACGTCTTCGATCCAAAAATCTCGCGCAGACCAGGGCAAGAAATGCTTTTTATTGCCAGCAATTACGATCATGAGGGGGCTTGGGTAAGAAGCGAAACCCACCTTGTTGAGGGCGGCTAATTTTTTGCGATCTTGCACGCAATAGAATTCCCATGGCCGCTTATTGACGGCCGAAGGGCCGCTCATCGCCGCGTGGAGCAGTTTATCGATGAGTTCCTCAGCGATCGGCTCCTTGGTGAATTTCCGAACAGATCGGCGCTTTAATAACGCTTCTTCCACTTCCATATAAAACCTCGAAGACATTATATTATGAAAGCGGTTTTTTGCTTGCGAAAAAAATAAAAAGGTTAATACACTTACCGCAGCGTGTGGTTCGTAAGAACGTAGGTTCGGCTGATTGCCGGAGCTTTTTATGTGGATGATTCGAAGGCTTTGGTCGAAGGCGAAGTCATCGGATGGACAGCGTGATCGCCAAGACGATCTTGGCGGAGAATACCAAAATACCTGGTAAAAGACCTTTAAAAAGGCTTCTGAGATTGTTTTTGCGAGAAGATAAGCCACCCCTAAAATTGAAGAGGGATGATGGGCAGCCAAATGGGGTGGGCATCCTTCAGTTAAGCAATCATTCGATTTTGAGCGGGGCCATAAAGAAAGAGGCACCCATTGCTGGATGCCTCCTTTTAGGAGCAAACGACTACTTCTTTGCGGCCTTAACGGCTCTCTCGTGAAGAATGTTGGCCTGGGCAGCGGCGAGTCTCGCAAGCGGGACACGGAACGGCGAGCAGGAAACATAGTCAAGACCCGCTTCATCATAGAAGTGGATGGAGGCCGGATCGCCGCCAGTCTCGCCGCAGACACCAATCACGATGTCCGGACGGGTCTTGCGGCCGCGTTCAACCGCGATCTTGACGAGTTCGCCAACACCATCAACATCGATGGTCTGGAACGGATCGAACTCATAGATCTTCTTGTCGTAATAATACGGGAGGAACTGACCCGCATCATCGCGGCTGAAGCCTAAAGTCAACTGAGTGAGGTCGTTGGTGCCAAAGCTGAAGAACTCGGCATCTTTGGCAAGCTTGTCCGCTTGTAACGCGCCTCTCGGAATTTCAATCATGGTGCCTACGTGGTACTTGAGCGCGTGGCCATCTTTCTTCATTTCGTTCTCGACGGCTTCAACCACGACCTGCTTGGCATAGCGAAGCTCTTTTTCTTCGCCAGTGAGCGGGATCATGATTTCCGGCTCGACATCGTGACCGAGATCCTTGCTGGCTTTGAGGGCGGCTTGGATGATCGCCGTAGCCTGCATCCGGTAGATTTCCGGATAGGCAACGCAGAGACGAACTCCGCGGAAGCCCATCATCGGGTTGGCCTGATGGAGCTGGTTGATCCGATCGCGGACCTTCTGCTCATCGACGCCGAGGGTCTTCGCGATTTCAGTAATCTTGACATCCTCGTGGATGTCCGGAAGGAACTCGTGGAGAGGCGGATCGAGCAAACGAATGTTGACGTTGAACTTCGGGCACGACATATACATCGCGTAGAAGTCAGCGACCTGATACGGCCGTAACCGTTCAAGGGCGGCTTCGCGCTGCTCAGAGGTGTCCGAGAGAATCATTGAGCGCATATTGAGAATACGATCTTCAGCGAAGAACATACGCTCAGTGCGGCAGAGACCGATGCCTTCGGCGCCGAACTTGGCCGCATTCTCAGCGTCCGTTGGGGTGTTGCAGTTAGCACGGATCTTAAGTCTCCGATATTTATCGGCCCAGGCCATCATCCGACCAAAGTCGCCACCAAGATCGGCTTCCTTGGTCGCAATCGCGCCTTCGTAGACGCTGCCGGTATTGCCATCGACCGAGACAATATCCTTCTCGGTGTAAGCTTTGCCATTGATCGTCATCGTCTTCTTTTCTTCGTCGATGATGGCGCCAGTGCAGCCAGCCGCGCAGCATTTGCCCATCGAACGGGCAACGACGGCGGCATGGGAAGTCATACCACCGCGAGCGGTGATGATAGCTTCGGCGTTGACCATGCCAATGATGTCCTCGGGTGAGGTTTCAGCACGGGCAAGGACGACCTTGCGTCCAGCATCTTTCTCCGCCTTCGCTTCTTCAGCGGTGAAGACGAGGTGGCCGGTTCCCGCACCGGGCGAGGCTGGCAAACCAACGATGATCGGATTGTGTTTCTTTAGGTCGGCCGGATCAAAGGTCGGGTGGAGCAAGTCATTGAGTTGCTTCGGCTCGACACGAAGAGTGGCTTCTTCTTCGGTGATTAAGCCCTCATCGACCAAGTCGCAGGCAATCTTGAGAGCCGAACGAGCGGTTCTCTTGCCATTGCGTGTCTGAAGGAAATAGAGAGTGCCTTTTTCAACGGTGTACTCCATATCCTGCATATCGTGGAAGTAATTTTCCATCCGCTTGATGGTCTCGATGAATTGCTTGTAGACATCAGGCATACGGGTCTTGAGCTCGTCGATGTGTAACGGCGTGCGAACACCGGCGACGACGTCTTCGCCCTGGGCGTTCGGAAGGAACTCAGCGTAGATCTGCTTCTCGCCAGTCGACGGGTTGCGGGAGAAAGCGACACCGGTGCCGCTGTCTTCGCCCATGTTGCCGAAGACCATCGTCTGGACGTTGACGGCAGTGCCCCACTCATAGGGGATGCCATTCATCTGACGGTAGACGTTGGCGCGCGGGTTGTCCCAGCTCCGGAAGACGGCCGCGACCGCTTCTTTGAGTTGGACATATGGATCGGTCGGGAAGTCTTCGCCGAAGATGCCCTTGTAATACTTCTTATAAGCTGCGACCAAGGTCTTTAATTGATCGACCGTGACCTGGGTATCGAGCGTATAGCCATTTTTCTCTTTGATGTCATTGAGCATCTTGTCCATCTCGGTTCTCGGATGGCCTTTGGCGATGTTGGTGAACATCAACATGAAACGGCGATAAGAATCATAGGCGAAACGCTCATTGCCAGTGGCTTTGGTCAAGGCAAGAACGGAGTCATCATTTAAGCCAAGGTTCAAGATGGTATCCATCATGCCTGGCATAGATTGACGAGCGCCCGAACGAACCGAAACAAGAAGCGGCATGCCATCTTTGGCCCCGAAGATCTTGCCATCCACTTTTTCGACTTCGTGAAGATGTTTAACAATGTCGTCCCAGACAAAATCCGGAATTTTCTTACCGGAATCGTAGTAGAGAGTGCAAGCTTCGGTCGTGATGGTGAAACCAGCCGGGATGTTGACACCGGCGGCAGTCATCTCACAGAGACCTGCGCCCTTGCCTCCAAGAATGTCCTTGCCGAGGTGAGCGGCATGGGCTTCTTTGAAGGAGTAGACGTACTTTTTTTCTGCCATATTGTCCTCCTAATGACAATCGTGGGGCACAACGTGCCCGTACATGAAAACTATAGCACGGGTGACTTCTTCTTAGTAGAAGAAGACCATCGAAGTGTGATAGTTAAGTTTTTTAATCCGCATCGCCCCGGGAAATACGATAAAATAAAAATGAAGATAACTTATGCCAGACTCTTGTCACCACATTTCAAAAATATTCGCAGATACCTATCGGATTAGCGAAAACGACATCGTGAATGCCTATTTGCTCTTGGGCGAAAAGAAAGCTCTTTTAATCGATTGCGGACTCGGGGTAGGAAACATTCGCCAATGCGTTGAAGAGATCACTCCGCTTCCGGTTGACGTCGCTCTGACTCACCTTCATTGCGATCAGGCGGGAGGACGGAACTGGTTCGATCACTATGCATACCACAAAAAAGATAACATCGGAATCCTTTACTTCCTCTCAAGTAACATGGCGGCGAGACAGTTGCTCAAGAGGGAAGGAAAAAGCGAGAAACTTTCAAAGAAAAACAAGCATTCGAAACGTCTTTTATTCGACGATACCTGCGTCTTTGATCTTGGCGGGCGCCTGATCCGTCTCATGAACACTCCAGGTCACACTCCCGGTTCGACCGTCTATCTCGACGAGAAAGAACATTTCTTATTCACGGGCGATGAGGTTGAGCCATGGCTTTGGCTTCAGCTGCCTGGCTCACTCAGCGTTGAAAGATGGCTGCCAAATGCCAAAAAGATTCTTTCACTTTGCAATGACTACACCATCTATAGCACTCACTATAAAGACGCCTTGCCGAAAGAGGCGATTCAAGAACTCGTAGAGCGCGGCGAAGAATTGGTAAAAGGCGCTAAAGGAATCAAAGTCTCACGCGGTGTTTACGCCTATCCGGATAATCGCCGGCAAGAACATGCGGTGATTTGGTACAAGAAAATAAAATAACCCTGCAAATCGCATCTTAAATTTTCAAAAGGACTAGGGATAAAAAATAGGCCGGCTTCGGACCGGCCCACTTTTTATGAAAGTCAGCAACCAATTAGGCTGCGGCGATGGTAATTGTCGTATCGCCCGTGATTTGGAACGACTTGCCGAAGGTGTATTCACCCGTCTCTTCGTCGGCGGTGGCGTCTGCATCAATGATTGTGGTGGTTCCGGTCATCACCTTGACATGGAAGTTGTTTCCGCAATCATCGTTCACCGAGAGATAGACGGAAGTGTTTTTGGTCACGGTGAAGATCTTATCCTCATAATTCTCGCCCGATGAAGTGACTGTAACGAAAAATTCGTCCATGTCATAAGTCAGCGTTACCGTCACCTTGTTTCCCGCATCCGGATCCACTTTGAAGGTAGCGGAAACCTTCACATCGAAGTCCGGCATTACGAAACTTGCATTGCCCGTGGCGACATCGATAGTTGCGCTCACGTCAGAAGCGGTGCCATCCGTCTTCGTGATTGCGATTGCATCGAGAATGTAGCCGCTTGTCGGAGTCACCGTGAGAGCAACTGTTTCGCCAGCCGCGTAGGTGCCGCCGATCCGATCCATCGCGATGCTTCCGTTCGTTGAAGCGACAATGCTTGAAGTGTGGCTGGCTTCAGCATAAAGAGTCACGTTGATTGCGGTCGCGGTGTTCGGAATGCTGAGCAAGGCGAAAGAAAGCCCGGCTTCGTCACTCAGGCCAACTTTTTCACCGCCATTCACCGATGCGCCGGTGAAGATGTAACCACTCTTGGCTTTCGCAACGACATAGAGCGAATTGCCCGGTACCGCAGTCGTCACCGACTCGCTGTAACCCGGATCATCCGTGTAATAAAGGACGGTTGCGATATTCGCATTCGTCATCGTGGTGATGGTCATGGCGTCTGCGAAGGTGATGGCGAAACTGACATCGGCATCCGGCATCGTAAACTCGATTTTGCTCAATGTTTGGCTGACAATGTTTTCGCTCGGGATCCCCGTTGGGGTAAGGCTCTTGACATAGACGCCTGTTTTGGCAAAAACCGAGACGCTCACGCTTTCGCCGTTGAGTGCCGAAGTGGGCAGGGCGCTGCTATCGCTCATGTATTTATCTTCATCGAGGCCATTGTAGGTGATGGTGTGTTCGGTATGGGTCTCGCCGGTGAAACGGACGACAACATCATCGGTTAACTCGGCTCCGTTAGGACGGATGGCAACTTCGTAATGGCCATAGGCTATTTTCGTGATGGCGGTCAAGGAACTATCGAAGGGGATATCGATCCAAGTCTTAGTCGTATCCTTGGCAAGCCGATATTCAGCTTTGGTGATGAGATAGGTCTCCGCGCAGATGGCGTGGAAGTCCAAATAATCGTATTTTTCCCTGGCTAAGACGCCGAGCGGAGTGACGTTGGCGTTTTCTTCGAAAGAAACGCTGTGGCCATCGGTTTTGATGTGCTGCTGAACGCTGTAGCAAGCCAGGATCGACGCATCTTTTTCTGGCATCGCAACTTCGATGTCGACAGTTTTGGAGAAGGTGACGCCCTCGGGGAAGACCGGCTTATAGCAAACTCCATTTACATAGACATAGATGTGATCGAGATGGCCGCTCGAGGCAGCGAAGTTCTCGCCCAAGGTGGTGCCGGCGGTCAAAGTGATGGTCTTTTTGCTTCCGCCTTCGAACTCATCGCCTTGTTTTACCGAAAGAGTGAAAAAATCTTCGGAATAGTCGCTGACGGATGTGATTTGATACTTCGCTGAGGCGCTTGTTGAAGAGACCGACGATGTGCTTGAAGAGGAGTTTGAAGAAACTCCTGTTGAAGAACTGGATGAGATACTCGAGGAAGAAGTCGGGACGGAACTCGCTGAAGAAACGCCCGCCGTCGAACTGACGCCGGCGCTCGGCCCGCATCCCGTTAAGAGCAACGCGGCAGTTAAGACGAAAATGAATTTGCTGTTTTTCATATATTTTTATTTCTTTTTCCTTATTTTAAAGTGTTATTGGCCGAGGGTAGCGGACGTCACGGCTTTCGGAATCGTGGTGGTTCCGACATCGCTATAGGTGACGGTGACGGTTTCTTCTTCTCCGAAGCCCATCGAGGCATTGAGGAAGGTTTCTTTGATGCTCGGCAATCTGGCGGAGTCGATGCTTATCCGGCAGCTATCAGCGGCGTAAGTGTAGGGGTTGTAGCGGGCTCTAGAAGGCTCTAACGCGGCAAATACCGAGGTCTCATAACCTGACTGGCAAACGTATTCCGATTGGGATTTGCTAAAGAAATTGGTGCTGATGGCGGTGTAGGAAGGCCTTTCTTCATCGTAGGTGGTTTGGGCGCTTGACTTTTTAAAGGTGGTCGTTGGCGAATCGTAACTGTAGACGCTGAGGAATGCATCACTTGAAGCGGCTTTCGTCATATAGAGATCCCCGGTCGACAAACCAGGGGTGCTGTAATAAAGATCGGTATCGTAATAGGCGCTTTCGCCAGCGAAATAGATCTTCCACTTTTGTGAAGTGATTAAATTCATCTCGCCAGATTTGAGAGTGAAGGTGCAGGTGAAATTATTGCCCAGTGCTTGGAACGCAGTGGCCAAAGCGCTCTTATCCGTCCCGTCGTCTGGGAGCGGGGTTAATGCCGGAAGAGTAATTGCTGATCCGCTCGCGCTGAAAGAAATATGAAACTCGCCGATTAGACGGACCAAAGGCGACACTTGCTTTGATTGATAAGCCAAGGTGAAAGCCTGAAAGGAGCCGCCATTGAGCGTCAGCGAAGCTTTGACGAGAGAGCGGTCTTTGATGTGGTCAAAAGAATAGCCGAACCAAGAAGCAACTTGGCGGGCGAAGCCTTCTTTGAGGGCATAGGTACCGTCTTTGTTGTCCGTGACATCTTCTACATCCAACATTTCAAAGGGGTTATAGAAGGACGTCTCATAACGGATTCCGTCCGTAGTCAGATCGTTATCATAAATGGCGTTTTTCTCATTCAAGAGTCGCTCTTGGAGGAAGCCTTTCTCATCGGCATGGTAATAACGAGGAATGGAGTCGTTGTCTTTTGCCCCGGCAGCAGCGTCGTAGGTCAGCGTTTTTACAACCGCTTCCTTTTTATTTGAATCGAGCACCACACGTTGCGCCTGGCCGTTTGAGGCCACTTGGCCATTGGAATCTAAATAGCTTTCGCGGACATAAGCGGTGGCATCGAATCCGGCCTTTATCGATGCGATGGCCAAAGTCAGGGGGCTTGGGGTGAGCGAAGAGGAGGAGGCCGGAAGCGAAACGCTTGAGGAAGTGACAGTTTGGCAACCCAATAAACAAAACGATGTCAAGACAAGACGGAGCGATTTTTTCATAATTCATCCTCTTTTTGTTAACTTAGTATTTATCAACGGGTTGTTTTTTCAATGTTTTATCGCTAAAACAGATATGAAAACGCTTCATCCTGATATCAAAGAAAAGGCCCTTATCAATTGCGATAAAGGCCTTGTTTTATGGATGTCTATTTGTCGGTCTTGCGGGCGGGCGCCCCGCCCTCGCGGGCCTCGAGGCAGCGCCGGAGGATCTGCATCATCATGTGGTCGAAGCCCATGTGGAGGTCCTCCGTTATCTGCATGTCGTCGGCCGGCACGCGGAGGTGGTAGTCCGCCATCCTGTCCAGCTCGCCCCCGTCGTAGCCGGTCATGGCGGCGACCTCGATCCCCTGCCCCTTCGCGTACCCGGCGGCCTTGACCACGTTCCTCGAGTTCCCGGACCCCGAGATCGCCAGGATCAGGTCGCCCTTCCGGAGCTTGTTCTCGATCTGGTAGAAGAAGACGTCGTCGAAGGAGACGTCGTTCGCGACCGCCATCAGGGTCGGGACGTTGTCGTTGAGGCAGACGAACCTGAACCTCCTCCCCACGCCCGAGCAGGCCCCCTTGTTGAAGTCGCAGACCATGTGGGAGGCGGTGGCGGAGCTCCCGCCGTTGCCGAAGACGTAGACGGTCCCCTCCCGCTCGTAGCAGGCGAGGAGGGCGCCCATCGCCCGGCTCAGCTCGGCGGCGTCGAGGCCTTGGATCGCCCTGACCTCGCGGGCGTAGTAGTCTTTGATGTCCTTCGTGAAATCTATCATGGCTAACTTCTTTCTTTTCTTATTTTAACTTATTTCATTTTCAAGATGGTCGAAATCGCTTCGTGAAGACATGAGGCGGTAAAGGTTGGCTGGGCCTCGCTATACTTTTTGTTATAGTTGGGATCGCCGCAGGTAAGCAAAACGGTTCGGCAACCGGCGTTGATGCCAGTTTGGACGTCCTGCTTAGTGTCGCCGATCATCCACGAGGCGGCAAAATCGATGTTGTAACGCTTCTGAGCTTTCAGTAACATCCCAATCTTTGGCTTGCGGCATTCGCAGGCGATTTTTAATTCCTTTACTTCTCCAGGAAAACCGCCATCGGGGTGATGGGGGCAGAAATAGAGGTCATTGAGGTAAGCGCCTTGCTGGCCTAAAAGATCTTCCATTTTGTTATGGATGTTATGGAGTTCTTCCAAAGTGGTTTCGCCCCGGGCTACGATGGGTTGATTCGTGATGCAGATGGCCAGATATTCGGAAGCATTGATCATTTTGATTGACTCGGCCGCGTCCGGTTGAAGTTCCATCATCGATGCGTTGGTGACGAAATCCCCGAAGCGGTTGATGGTGCCATCCCGATCCAAAAAAATGCACTTTTGCTTATTTGAAAGGTTTTTTGCAGAGATAATGCCGTTACTGCAATCTTGGCTGACGGCAAAATACCTTTCAGGCGTTCCGCAATCTTTGACGTACTCGCTGCTGCGGTAGGCATAGGCGGTTCCTTCTTCGACGAAATGATTGAGGATGATTTTTTCGAAATCGACTTTGGCAGGCGAAGTTAAGAAATGGAGGATTTTCTTGTTGATGACATAGAGTCCGGCATTGGTCAAATTCTCGTAGAAAGAGGTCCGGAGGTTGTTTTTACTGTCGATCTTGGTTATCTTATCCTCGGAATCCGCGATGACGACGTCGCTGTCGAACGGATGACCATTCGGGTGAACAAACGCCGAAATCATCGCGCCTTTATCGTTATGGAAGGCGATGAAACGCCGCCAATCGATGTCAAGCATCAAATCGCCAAAGAGCAAAATAAAATCTTCTTGATAACGTTTGGATAACAGATAAAGGGCGCCGCCGGTCCCCAGCGGCTCCGTCTCTTCGATGTAATGGATTCGCACGCCATAATGGGTGCCATCGCCAAAAAAGTTCTCAATGCACTCTTTTCCGGTTTCCGAAACCACGAGAATGATCTCTTTGATACCGGATTTGCAAAGATTTTCGATTTGCCACTGCAAAATCGGTTTGCCGCAAATCTCGACCATCGGCTTCGGGAGCGCATCCCCCGTGATGGTTTTTAAACGCGTACCGGCGCCGCCGGCCTGAATGAGTGCAATCATGTTTTACTCCATGAAAATAATCGAGCAGCCGGCCTGATCGAGTTCGAAGGGCATCTCCTTCAGGTTCGAAAGGGCTTTTCGTACGCCGGCTTTCGCCGTGTCGGTCGGGACATAGAACAGCAAGAAGCCGCCGCCGCCCGCGCCGAGGAGCTTGCCGCCCGTCGCGCCCGCGCCGATCGCCTTCTCGTAGCTTTCGTCGATCATCGGATTCGAGATGCCGCTCGCGAGCGATTTCTTGATCGCCCAGCTGTCGGCCAAGACCCCGCCCAAAGCGTCGACATTGTTGCCCTCGAGTTCGTCTTTGAGAGTCCGCGTCATCGCGCAAAGTTTCTTCGTGCTTTCGATCTTCGTCTCGTCCGTGGCCAGATTCTTTGCCTCCTTCGCCAGGATCCCGTTCGCGTCGCGGACGTCGCCGGTGTAGAACATCAAGAGGTTGTTCTGGAGTTTCTGGTAGGATTCGTGCTTCATGATGACGGGTTCCACCTTGACGAATCCGTCGGGGCAGAACTCGTAGTATTTAAGGCCGCCGAACGCCGCGGCGAACTGGTCTTGCTTGCCGATCGGGTGGCCCAGTTTCGCGATCTCGACGTCGCAGGCCTCTTTCGCGACCTTATAGGTAGAGGCGGCCTGCTCGGTCCAGGTGTACATCAGTTTCAGCAAGGCGACGGTGAAAGAGGAAGAGGACCCGAGCCCGGTCCCCGACGGGATGTCGGCCATCGAGGTAATCTCGATGCCTTTGACGGCGAAGTCGCTGAGGACCTGCCGAAAGATCTGATGCTCGATCTTCGCCGGGTCGGTCACGACCTCAGTCTTCGAATATTTGAGGGTGATCGAGTCCTTGTTGAAGGCTTTGTTGATCGCCAGATAGACGTATTTCCGGATGCTGGTCGAGAGGACGCAGCCGCCATATTTTTCATAGAACGAGGGAATGTCGCTCCCGCCGCCGCAGAAGCTTACGCGGAAGGGCGCTCTGGAGATGATCATTTCTTTTTTCCTTCTTGCCCGCCTATTTTAGCACGTGGGACAAGTGATTCGTGCTAAAATTTACCCGAAGGAAATGCAAAAATGGCAAGCCAAGATATTCTGACGATTGATTTCGGCACGCAAAGCGTGCGGACGGGGATCTTTGATGCGGAGGGCAATGTATTGGCGATGGAGAAAGAGAAGTATGCTCCCGCTTATTTCTCGACGTTCCCAAACTATGCCGAGCAGGATCCGAATTATTACTTCGACTGCCTCTGCGTTTGTACCCAGCGTTTGGTGAAAGAGCATGCCAATTTATTGAAGAATGTTGCAGGCATCACCCTGACATGTTTCCGCGACAGTGCGGTTTTGCTCGACCAAGACATGAAAGTCATTCGTCCGATGATCCTTTGGCTCGATCAGCGGACCGCTGAATGCCGAAAGAAACTCCCCGCTTATCAGCGGGCCCTTTTCCGTCTTATTGGCAAAACGGACACCATCAATTTCAACCGCAAACGTTCGGTCGGCAACTGGCTCGCCGAGAACGAGCCCGAAAATTGGGCCAAGGTCAATAAATACGTCAATGTCTCTACTTACTTTATTTATCTTTTGACTGGTGAGCTCAAAGACTCGGCTTCAAACCAATCCGGCCACTACCCGATTAACGACAAGAAGCGGGAATGGGATAAGAATCCTGAAAAGGATTTGACCGGCCAGATTTTCAATCTCAAAAAGAGCATGCTTTGCACTTTGGTCCCCGAAGGCTCCTTGATTGGGGCCATCACGAAAGAAGCTGCGGAGAAAACCGGCCTTCCCGTCGGTCTTAAGATGTATGCCTGCGGCAGCGACAAGTCCTGTGAAACTTTGGGCTTAGGCGTTATCAACGATCAGGTCGGCGCCCTTTCTTATGGCACCGCCTCAAGCATCGAAACCACCCGGACCTGCTACACGGAATCCGAGCCATTTTTGCCGGGATTCCCATCCTGCATTCCGGGCTACTATAACATGGATATTCAGATTTATCGTGGCTATTGGATGATTAATTGGTTCCTCAAAGAATTCGGCGGACGCGAAGTGAATAGCATCATGATGAGCGATGTCTCAGCTGATGACTATAACCGCAACCTGAAACTGGTACCGCCTGGTTCTGACGGTTTGGTTCTTCAGCCTTATTGGGGGCCGGGTTTATCCCGTCCCTTAGCCAAAGGGGCCGTCATCGGTTTCTCCGACGCGATTACAAAAGAACATTTCTACCGTGCCATCATCGAAGGCATCGCCTATGCCCTCCGAGAAGGCTTAGAGCATTTTGAGAAGAAAATTCACCATTCGATTCCGATCCTCCGTCTCAGCGGTGGCGGCGCTCAATCAGATGGGATTTGTCAAATCACCGCCGATGTCTTCGGAAGAGAAGTCAGCCGGGTTCAAACCGTTGAAACATCTTCCTTAGGTGCCGCTATCGCTGGCTTCTTGGCAATCGGGGTTTATCCTAACGCCGAAGAGGCGACGAAGGCGATGGTACGGGTCAAGGACACGTTTAAACCGAATCCCGAAGTGCATAAGAAGTACGATTATCTCTACAAGAAGGCTTACCGTCAGATGTATACGTCCTTAAAAGGAATCTACCAGAACATCAAGGATTTCAATATGGCGGAAGAAAAAGAGGCCCGATCCAAAGCGAAGAAGGGCTAAAACTAAGACCTTTCCCCGAGGGGGGACCAGCCCGAGATGGGCAATGCGGAATTCTGCTGACGCGGAGCCGCCTCACTTTTTCGGGGAAGGATTTTAAAACAAGAATGAAAAGGCTCCAGGACGCAGGAGCCTTTTTGTTCTGACAAAATGAGGAAGACGTTTTAGCCGATATCCGCAATGGAAGCAAGATAGAAGGCCAGAACGGTAACAATGAACGTCAAGACGACGAAGACGTCGGTGATAAGTTTGGATTTATCCATAACAGATTTGCCTCCCTTGCAAGACCATTATTAGAGATTTCGAGGGGACTTCAAGTGGAATAATAAGGCAAAATCTTTACTTTTAAAACCGAGGAGGAATCGAATTAAAATTTCAATTGTTTGGAAAAGCAACCACTCAAAAACTAAAATAGTGCCTACTCTTATTTATTAGCTAGTGGTTGCTATTTTTCCCTAGGTTTTCGAAACTGCTGAAAGCGCTTCCAGCCATTTGTTTCGGCCTCATCAGGAAATTTTAATAAAATAGCGGTAAATATTTCCCGGTATGCGTTTTTCTTTTGATTTGTGGCTCTGCTTCTTGGAAGAGAAAAGGATCAGTTTCTGAGCCGAAGAAAAAAGCAATTACTATCTCGTTGCGGCCAAAGGTAAGCCGGAGACGGATTGTAAAAATCATTTGAATAGGTGCTATTTTGTTTACGGAAACGTTTTCGGGAGTCTTATCGATTTATTTCGTATCTTCTTGTTTGCCTAAGAATTGCGAATTATAGAGGTCGGCATAGAAGCCATTCTTTGCCAAAAGTTCTTGATGGGTGCCCATCTCGATGATTGCTCCTTGGTTCATCACAAGGATTTGCTTCGCGTTCTTGATGGTGCTTAAACGGTGGGCGATGACGAAAGAGGTGCGGTTGAGCATGATCTCATCCATCGCATCCTGAATCGCCTTTTCGGTTCGGGTGTCGACGCTGGAGGTCGCTTCGTCGAGAATCATGATTTTTGGCTTCGAACAGATCGCTCGGGCGATCGTGATGAGCTGGCGCTGGCCCTGGGAGACGTTGCTGCCGTCCTCATTTAACACGAAATCGTAGCCGTCAGGCAGAGTCTCAATAAAGTGATCAACCCGAGCTGCTTTGGCTGCCGCATAGACTTCCTCATCGCTGGCGTCGTTATTGCCATAGCGGATGTTTTCTTTGATGCTTCCATTGAATAGCCAAGTTTCCTGCAGGACCATGCCGATCGCCCCGCGGAGGGTGTGGCGGGCGTAGTGGCGGGTATCGATACCATCGAGATAGATGGAGCCCTTGTTGATTTCGTAAAAGCGCATGATCAAATTCACCAAGGTGGTTTTGCCCGCCCCCGTTGGGCCAACGATAGCGATGGTCTCACCAGGAAGAACCTTTAGATTCATGTCTTGGATCAAAGGCTTGTCCGGGCTATAGGAGAAAAAGACATGGTCAAAGACGACTTCGCCTTTGATCTTGTCATCACTCGTGATGGCATCTGGGGCATCCGGTTCTTCTTCTTTGCTATCGAGAATGGCGAAAACCCGTTCAGTCGAAGCCGTGACTGACTGGAAAGTCGAAGAGATCTGGCCCAGCATCTGGAAGGGCTGAGAGATGATGTTGAGGAAGAAGAGGAAGGCGACGAGGATACCAAGGCTATTGCCATCAGCGTAGATCAAGCCTGAACCGACCGCGACGGCGACAAAGCCCACTTGAGAGATAAAACGCATCGAAGGATAAATAAAGCCGGAGATCCATTGGGATTTTCGATCCGCTTCGGTCATCTCATCATTGATGGCATCGAACTTCGCTTGAGCGGCTTGCTCCCGGTTAAATACTTTCAAGAGTTTATAACCATTGTAAGCTTCTTCGATTTGGCCTTCGAGAACGCCGTACCTGGCTCGATATTTCTTGAATTGGACTTGGCTCCGTTTGCCAATCAGCATCACGACGAAGCCGGTGAGTGGAAGGGAGGCAATCACGATCAAAGCGAGCTGCCACGAAGTGATTAGCATTGCGACGATGCAACCAATCAGCATGACGCTGGCGGAAATCGACTGAGAAAGAATTCCGTAGCTATTGTGGCCGATGTTATCGACATCATTCACACCCGTCGAAAGGACGTCGCCATAGCTTTGGGCATCGAAATAGGAGAGAGGCAAATGGTCGAGTTTCTTCTTGAGCGCATTATCAAGGCGATAGCCATACATCTTGGTCAACTTGATGCCGAGGAATTCGCTGAGCCAGCCAAAGACATTGCTAGAGGCGATGATAGTGAAGAGCAAAGCAAAGAGTTGGATCAACGAGGGCCAATCGACCTTGTAGATCCCGCCTTCGGGGGCGATGTATTGAGTTAAGCCGTTGACAATCTGTTTCAAGACCATCGGCTCGATGATGTAAAAGATGGCGGCGGCGATGAGAAGGATGCAAATGAAAATAATGAGCGGGAGTTGGGGTTTAAACTCCTTGAGTAAACGTTTGAGAGCGAGCTTAGGGTTCTTGGCCTTCGGCTGCTCTTTTTCCCGATGCGGTCCCGGCATTAACGCGTTCCTCCTGCTGAAGCCATCGCCATGGTTTTGGCGATCTCTTCTTTATCGAGTTGTGATTCAACGATTTCTTGGTAAATCGGGCATGTTTTCAGCAAATCCCCATGCCTTCCTTGCCCAACGACTTTGCCATCGTTGAGGACGATGATGTTATCCGCATTGATGATTGTTGAAACCCGTTGGGCCACGATAATGATGGTGCTGTTCGCAGTGTAACTCTTCAATGCCTGCCGGAGATGGATGTCGGTTTTGAAGTCGAGGGCGCTAAAAGAATCATCGAAGACATAAACTTCGGGTTTGCGAACTAAAGCCCGCGCGATAGCTAATCTTTGCTTTTGGCCACCCGAAAAGTTTTTGCCGTCTTGCTCCACCATGAAATCCAGTCCACTAGGTAGGGTAGAAGTGAATTCGTCGGCTTGAGCGACCATCAAGGCTTCACGGATTTCGTTGTCGCTTGCGTCCTCTTTTCCAAAGGCGATGTTCTCTCTTAACGTGCCACGGAAAAGCTGGGCGGTTTGCGGCACAAAGCCCATCTTTCCCCGCAAAACCCCCTTGTCATAGTCTCGGACATCGACCCCATCGAGGAGAACTTGACCGGCCGTAACGTCATAGAAGCGGGGAAGAAGGTTAACAATGGTAGACTTGCCTGAACCGGTTGAACCGATGATAGCGGTCGTTTCGCCTGGACGCGCGGAAAAGGTCACTGCGCTTAGTGTCGGAGTGCTAGCCTTCGGGAAGGTGAACGTGGCTTCTTTGAATTCGACGAGGCCATCGTTTTCTTTGGACGTCTTCGCGACTTTGGGTTCGTCGATCGGATTGACGCTGGCGAAAACTTCGTTGATTCGCTTTGCGCAAGCGCTCGCTCGCGGGAGCAAGATAAAGAGGAACATGAACATCATAAACGACTGCATGAGGCTCATCGCGTATTCAGCACTCGTGATGATGCCGGCGAAATTGATGGTTGTGCTCGAAGCCGCCCCATCATAGCGGGCGAAGCCATAGACATAGATGGCCACATAGGTTGCATCGAAGCAGATGCCAATAATCGGGGAGCCAAAACTCATGATCCGATCGACCCGGACTCCGACGTCGATGAGATTCTTGTTGGCCTTATCGAAACGAGAAAATTCTCTTTGCTCTTGATTGAAGGCTCGGATGACTCGCACGCCTTTGAGGGATTCGCGCAGCACCGATGTCAATTTATCCATATTGTCTTGAAGTTTTTTGAAAAGCGGGGTGGCTAAGGACAGAAGCACGACCGCAACCAAGATCAAAACAGGGATGACGCAGGCGACGATGAGGCCGAGTTTCGCGTCGCTTGTGCAAATAAGGACAATGGCGATGCCAAGCGAAACGGGTGACATAATCATGATGCGAAGGCCCATTTGAATCGAGGCTTGGGTTTGTTCGATGTCGTTAGTGGTTCGGGTGATAAGGGAAGCAGTGCCGAATTCATAGTATTCGCCAACCTACATCGATGTGACTTTATGAAAAAGATCGTGCCGGACACTTTTGCCATAAAAAGCGCCGATATGACTGGTTACAATTGAAGATGCGAAGGCACAAAGTAAAAAGCCGAAAGCAAAAGCAATCATCACCCCGCCAATGATCCAGATATCCTTCATTCTATCGCCTGTTGGAGCGATCCAATGGATATTCCAAAGGTCGATTAAATTGCTCATCTCGCTCATGTAGTTCTGCGGATACTCCATGATTTTGGTAATGTTGGTCATGATTTTTGGGATCAACAACGCAAAATACGACTGGGCTACCAGCAGGACGACATCGATGAGGACGAGCCACCAAATAGGGCGTAAATAGCGGAGGAGTTTTTTCATGTGGCCTTCATTATACGGGCTTTTAGTTAAGGGTCAACGAAAGAACGGTAGCGCCGAAAAATCGAGCTTAGTCGTCTCTCTTATTTTGTGAACATCCGCATGATCGACGCGGCACGGACCGTGCAGAATTTTTCGCGACCTTCCCAAATGCGGCGATACATAGCGCCGCTGGCGAAGTCAACGAACATATTGGCGATTTCGCATGGATCGCCCGAACGGACGTCGCCATCCTTTTGGCCCTGTTGAACGAGCTTAATTAAATAAGGAAAAGGATCTTCGCCTAATAAAGCTTCATTGTAGGTCGTCACGGTATAATGCCGGATTGTGCTGATTCTGGCGAAGTAGGCCGCTTCATCGGGGGCCGAGGTGATTCTTTCTGCGTAGTTCGCTAAAATTTGTAAGCCTTTGATGCCGCCGGCCACCATCGCTTCTTTGCGCGGGATTAAGAGATTGGCATATTTCTGTTCCTTGATTCGGACGAGTTCGTTGAAGACATCTTCTTTGCCGTGGAAGTAGTGGTAGAAAAGGCCGTGAACGCGGCCGGTATTTGTCATGATGTCATCAATGGTAACGTCATCAAATCCATTAATCGAAAATAAGCGCAGAGCCGATTCGAGAATTTTCGTTTTTACAGCATCACGGATTGCTTTGTTTTGTGCAGGCGTTCTTGGCATGTATTATTCCTCTTTGATATCTAATATAAAAATATTGACATTTAATATCAACTAAAAACCGTAAATTCAATGTAGCCTTCCATTTTTGAAATAATAATCTTTACCTTTATATAAAAATATAGGATAAAAATGACAAAAGCTAAATAGGAAAATATAATGATAGAATCAATAAAATGACACACTGTTACTTACGAAAAATGACGAAACGCGCCACCATGCCACGTTTATTGTCGCAATTTTTTTCTTGTATTGTTTAGATGGTCAAATTTTGCTCCATTTCTTCCTTGAGTTTGCCCTCGTTCATCGAAGCAGGAGAGATCCTGCTATCACGGCTCATTGATTCTTTGCTACAATCTTTCCTATGAAAGCAAAAGAATTTTGGATCGATTTTCTTAAAGGTACGACCATCGGTTTTGCAATTCCTATCCCTGGCGTCAGCGGTGGAACCATGGCCGTTTTGACGGGGATATTTGATAAAATCGCGAATGCGGTTGCCAATATCAAAAAGAATTTTTGGGGTTCGCTTCGTTCGGTTTTGCCCATTGCTTTGGGTGCTTTGTTTATGGCAATCATCGGCTTTTTGGGCATCAAGAAGGGCTTTGAATTTGCTCCGTTTGCTCTCTCGGCCCTCTTTGGTGGATTGGTTTTCGGTTCAACGCCTGTCGTGACCAAAGAACTTAAAGGCGTCCCAATGAAAGGGGCGGCCGTTTCCCGAATCGTGATCGGCTTCATTGTTGCGGCGGGCATCGGCGTCGCTTCTGCTTTGGTCTATTACTTCACTGGGTTCTCAATCGCCTCATCGCTTCGAAGCGATGTCCTTTGGATTTACCCGGTCCTTTTGGTCGCTGGTTTCATTGGCGCCTCTGCTGCCGTGGTTCCTGGCATTTCGGGTTCGATGATGATGTATTTGATGGGCCTTTATGTTCCTGTCGTTAGCCTCTACACCACTTGGGGAAACTGGAAGAACTCCGCTCTCTATGGCGTGTTGTTTGGCGGCGGCGTTTGTCTCATTGTCGGCGGTTTAGCTGGTTTTGTCCTCACCAACATTTGGATGAAAGACCTGATCGCCAAGAAACATGACCCGACCTACGAAGTCATCTTGGGCTTCATCTTCGGTTCCTTGGTGTCGCTCTTCATCAATCCGCAGATGGTGAAAACGTTTATCGCTACCGATGGATCGACTATTAATTATTGGCTTTATAGCGGCCTAGCAAGCCAGAACATTGCAGGAACACCGATTTGGGAGTGGATTGTTGGTACCGTCCTCTTTGTTGGCTCGGCCATCTTGCTCTTCTATATCACGACTCATGTTCAAAAGAAGGAAACGGTCGCTCAAGCCAAACTTGTCGAATCTACCCCGGCGAAACCTGCCAAAAGTACCTCGATTACGGACGATTTCGAGAGAAAATGAGCTCGTTTTTCAATCTTGATAATCTTCTCTTTCCTTTTATCAATAAAAGGGTGGTAAACTCTTTTCGCTATGAAAACCCTTATTCTTTACGCGAGCAAAACAGGCAATACCAAGGCCTACGCCGAGGACATTGCCAAAAAAGTCCAAGCCGACGTCGCTCCACTCCGCGGATTCAAAGCGAAAAAGATGGTTGCTTACGATACCATTGTTTTTGGTGGTTGGGTCGAGGGAGGAACCATCAAAGGCCTCGACAAGTTCTTATCAAACTATTCCTTGATTGAGGGAAAGAATGTCATCATTTTTTCGGTGGGTATGTCGATTCCTTCAGTGGATGGTCGCGCTTTGCTCATTGAGCAAAACCTTCTTGATATGTACCATGTCCGCTACTATCAAGTCCGCGGGTCTTTCGATATCAAAAAGCTCCATTTCCCCGCCAATTTAATGATTATGAATTCGCTCAAGATGATCGCGAACGATCCGCAAGCTTCGGCCGACCAAAAGTCCTTGATAGATATCAAGAATCGCCCAATCATCGTCTACGATAATGAGAAGATCGATAGAATCGTCAACGTCATCAATGGTTTAGCTTTTGTTCAACCTGCAGGAGCGAAGTAATGAAGCTTTTTGTCGGGCTCGGCAATCCAGGTCGCGAGTACGAAGGTACCCGGCATAACATGGGCTTTATGAGTCTCGATAAATTTGCCGACCTCACTCAAGGCACGTTTGATCGCGAAGACTTCAAAGGGGTGTTTGGGGTGGTGAAGAATCCCGCCTTCAAAGAACCCATTATCCTCTGCAAACCCCAAACGTTTATGAATCTTTCGGGGACCTGCGTGAGTCCGCTCGCCCACTATTTTAAAATCGGAATTGAAGACATTGTTGTGGTTTATGACGATATGGCGCTTCCCGAGGGCGCGATTCGTCTCCGCGAAAATGGGACTTCGGGCGGCCATAAAGGAATGCAGAACATCATTGAGCAACTTGGTAGCGACGAGATTCGTCGGATCCGAATTGGCATCGGCGAGCCGCCCCATGACAATCCGGTTGATTATGTCCTTGGCAAGCCCACTGGCGATGATTTGCTCCACCTCCAAAATGCGACCGATAACGCTGCTAAAGCATTACGTGATATTGAATTAAGAGACTTTGCTTACGCAATGTCAATCTACAACAGCAAAGTCGGCTAAGGAGCCCCTCGACGAATCTTTTTGAAGCGTTAAAAAACAGCACAGCGACCTCCCCCCTCCTGAACAAGAAGGGGCATTTGGTCGTGGATGATACAATCGGGACCGCCTTGCTTTTTGCCTCGCTCTATCATGATGAAAAAGAGAATTACGCCATCGTCTCGAACAATCTTTATTCCGCTCAGAGA
The DNA here is from genome assembly GCA_041667485.1 of Bacilli bacterium. Taxonomy (GTDB): domain Bacteria; phylum Bacillota_I; class Bacilli_A; order RFN20; family CAG-826; genus UBA4951. The sequence continues at coordinate 3,631 of JBAYEZ010000002.1, read as the reverse complement.
ACCTATGAGTTTCTTCTGAATTTCTTAAATGAGGATCAAGTTGTCTTTTTCCCAGCTGACGAATTGCTTCGCGCCGAATCGCTTTCTTCTTCCCGCGAATTGATGGCTCAACGGCTCTATGCGATGGGCCAACTTTTGCGGCCAGGGAAGAAAATCCTTGTGACTCATCCGGCTGCCCTCTTGCGGTATTTGCCGAATCCAAGCGAATTCAAATCGGCGATGATTTCCTTAAAAAAAGGCTGCAAATCCAACCTGGAATCCCTCAAATCCCGTTTGGCTGAACTTGGCTATCGTCGGGTCAATAAGATTGATCAATCGCTCGAATTTGCTTCGCGTGGCGATATCCTTGATATCTTTTCCGTCAACCAGATCTCACCTATTCGCATCGAGTTCTTTGATGATGAAGTTGAGGCGATTAAAGAGTTCGATATCCAAACCCAATCTTCGACGAAGGAGATCGAGAGCATTGATATCCTGCCTGCCAGCGATTTGTTTTTGACCGATGAGGAACTCGCCTCTTTCGCTCACCGCCTCAAAGAACGGCTCGAAGAAGATTGCAAAACCTTGCCGCAAGACCCGGCCGAAATCCTGAAGGACAACGTCTCACGTGATCTCGAAGATTTCGTGAACAGAGATTACAAACCTAGCCTTTATAAATACTTCGGTTTTGCTTTGGATCATCCGTATTCGATTGTTGATTATTTCGATCCTTCCTTGATTTTCATTGCAGGAAAAGAAGGCTTTGTCGCCGCGAGCGACCTTCTCATCAACGAAGCCCACAGCTATCTTTCCGAACTCCAACTTCAGCGCCTGATTCCTTCTCATCTCGAAGAGTACATGGAACTCAGCGAAGCTTTGAAGGATTACCGTAAGGTTTTCTATGGTTTAAAGTATGCCGCTGAACCGACCGACCCCGTTTTCACCATTCGAAGCGTCGTGACAGCAGGAAATGGCATCGCCGCTATAGTTCCGACAGTCCAAAGTTACCTCCATAATGGCAGCAAAGTGATTCTTGCTTTGGCGGAGCCCCACCAGCTTGAGACGGCAAAGAGCTTCCTCGATGAAGCAAAAATTCCTTACGAGATGGTGGATGGCCTTGCCTTCCCCAAGGGTCAGGTTGGCGTTGCCTCTTTGGCCTTAAGTCAAGGTTTCGAAGCTCCCTCGCTAGGGGTCGTTTACCTTAGTTCTGCAGAGTTATTTGGTCATCGGATTGCCAATACTCGCTTTACTTCGCGCTTTAAAGACGCGACGATTTTAAAAAGCTACGAAGACTTGCGCCCTGGCGATTATGTCGTCCACGAATATAACGGCATTGGTCAGTTCATTGAGATCAAGACGCTCGAGGTCGAAGGGGTTCACCGCGACTATTTGCGGATTGCTTACGCTGGAAACGAAACTCTCTACGTGCCGCTTGAACAATTCCGCTTGGTTCGCAAATACTCGGGTCGCGAAGGGGCGGCGCCGAAACTGTCGCATCTTTCGGGTGGAGATTGGCAAAAGAAAAAGGCCCATATTAAGGAGCGGGTCAACGAGTTGGCCGATCGCCTTATCGCTCTTTATGGCCAACGGGCTAAACAGACAGGATTCGCTTTCCCGCCTGATGATGAACTTCAAGCCAAATTCGAAAACGAATTCCCTTATCAACTCACGGCCGATCAGGCCCGCTCGCTCTCTGAGATCAAAGCCGACATGGAAAAGCCCGAAATCATGGACCGGCTCCTTTGCGGTGACGTGGGCTTTGGCAAGACCGAGATTGCCTTCCGAGCCGCTTTCAAAGCGATATCAGCAGGTAAGCAGGTTGCAATTCTTTGCCCGACGACCTTGTTGGCGCGTCAGCATTATGAGGTCGCGATTGAGCGCTTCTCTTCCTTTGGCATCCACATTGCTATCTTCTCGCGCCTCATTCCCGAAGCAATTCAGAAACAATCGATGAAAGCAGTGAAGGAGGGCAAGGTTGATCTGGTAATTGGCACCCACCGACTGCTCTCGAAGGAGATTGTTTTCAAAGATTTGGGTCTCCTCATTATCGATGAGGAACAGCGCTTCGGCGTTGAACAAAAAGAAAAAATCAAAGAGTTAAAAACCAACGTTGATGTCTTGACGCTGACGGCGACGCCGATTCCACGGACGATGCAGATGTCGCTTGTCGGTATTCGCCCGCTTTCAGAGATCAACACTGCCCCGGAATCGCGGATGCCGATCCAAACTTATGTCACCCCCTACAAAGAGGATGTCGTTTACGAGCTCATCCAACGCGAATTAGGCCGCAACGGCCAGGTTTTCTACATTCACAACAAAGTGATGAGTATCTATGCGACTGCCAGCCGGATTGCCCGGGCTATCCCCAGCGCCAAAATCGGCGTGGTTCATGGCCGAATGGATAAAGATGAAGTCGAAGATGTCATGGCAAAATTCTACGATGCGGAACTTAACGTCCTCGTCTGCACTTCCATCGTTGAAAACGGCATCGATATTCCTAACGCCAACATGCTGATTGTCGAGGATGCCGACCATTTTGGCCTTTCGCAGCTCTATCAAATCAAAGGCCGGGTTGGTCGTGGCGATCGAATTGCCTACGCCTATTTGATGTACAAGCCACAGAAAGAGATGAACGAAGAGGCGCAGAAGCGCCTTCAGGCCATCCAAGAATTCACTGAACTCGGCAGTGGCTACAAGATTGCCCAACGTGACTTGATGATTCGAGGCGCTGGCGATATTTTGGGTGCGGAGCAGGCAGGCTTTATCGATACGGTCGGCCTCGATCTCTACATGAAACTTCTCAACGAAGTCATCGAGGAAAAAAAGACGGGGATTCCCGCTCCAACGCCGAAGCCGAACAAACTTTTCAATATCGATGCCTATATCCCGAAAGACTATGCGGTCAATAGCGACAAAATTGAGCTTTATCAGGAACTTGAGAACGTTAAAGATGAAAAAGAATTGGCCGCTTATCAAAAGCATATGCGGGACGTTTATGGTCGTTTGCCTGAAGAGGTCACGCTCTTGATCCAAAAGAAACGAATTGATCTCTTCACCTCACAAGAAGAGTTCACAAGCGTCGAAGAATACGACACCTACATCGATATCCTAATGAGCGATACTTTTTCGCGGATAAACGGAATTGGAAATGAACTTTTTAACTCGATGGTTCCTTACCTTGGCATCCTTAAGGTGACTTTCCTTGAAAAACAGCTCCGCCTGCGGATAAAGAAGGGGAACGATTGGCTTAACGACCTCGAAAAAATCGTACGAAATATTCATATGCTTTATTCAAAGCACAGCACGGGAACAGTGTGCTAAACTAAAACGGATGAGAATTGACAAGTTTTTGAAGGTGACGCGACTGACAAAAAGACGGGAGACTGCCAAAGAGCTTTGCGACGATGGCGATGTGTTTATCAATGGCAAACTCGCCAAAGCCATGAGTGAGGTGGCGGTTGGCGACGCTCTCACCTTACTTCTTGGCCGACATAAAATCACTGCAAAAGTCCTCTCAATTCGTGAATTTGCACGAAAAGAAGAAGCGACGAATATGTATGAAATCATCTCTGATGAAGTCGGGGAGAGGGGAGAGTAATTTATGCTTAATGCCGCGGTCTTGGATTATACGTTTGCCCCCGGGAACACTTAT
>JBAYEZ010000001.1:0-28682 GCA_041667485.1 Bacilli bacterium | reverse complement strand
TTCCTTGCGCTTACGGGCGCCGACAAGTATAATTAAAATCCTTTTTAAAAAGGGCTTGGATTTCTCCAAGCCCTTTTGTTTTGCTTCAACGGATTCTTATTTCTTATCGTCAGTTGGCTTGTTTTTCGGGGCGGCTTTCTTACCGTTTTCGGTCGAGAAATCGACCTCGGTCACGCTGATGGTGGTCGTGGAAGTTTCTCCTGTGGCAGGAGCGGCGCCTTCTTTAGCGGCCTTTTTTAAGGCGTTGGCTGCCCGGACGGTGGCGATGGTGTCAACAAGCATGCCCAAACCACCGAGGACGAGAATGACGCCAACGATGATGAGAACAACCCGGTTAAAGACTTCTTCATTCTTCATGTAGATGACGACAACGACGCCCAAAGCAATGAGCGCCAAGCCCAAGACGATCTCCAGAATCGGCATATAGAGTTTATAAAGTTTTGCAACGATGAAGCCGATGGCGAAGAGAAGGAGTGAGGCACCCGCGACCATCAAGATGATGGCAATGAAAGTGCTTAAGAATAAGGTAATAGTCGCGATGGCGCTTTGCTGCGAAGCGTAGATGACGCAGAGGGTGACACCGAGAGCGAGTTCGAAGCTGCCGCCGATCACCATATCGTAAGCCATGGCCTTTTTCGCCTTCAATTTGACCTCAACTTCATAGTCGTTCGTGGCGAGAACTGGCAAGAAATTGGAGAGGATTTTCAAGAAACCGCCCAAAATCAAGAAACCGCCAACGACCGGATAGATGATTTTTTGAATTTCATCATTGTCCGAATACGCGATGGCTAAAATGCCACCCGTAATGAGAAGAACGCCTTCAACGAAATGCCAAATGGTCCACAAAAGACCGCCTTTGCTAAGGTCGATTGGCTTTTTTGTTTTCTTGACGGATTGCCCTTGCTCGGGTTGCTCTTTCTTTTCTTCTTCCATAAGGATTACCTCTTGTCGACTTATTCTAATCAATTTCATTTCGAATAGCATCTAGACAAAAAACGTTTGGTGTAAAAAAGAGGAGAATTGCTTACAATAATCGCGAGATAAGAGGCAAGGGAAAAATTCACTATGAAGAAAGAACTGCTCCAAAAATACGCCAAACTCATTGCTCGAGTCGGGGCCAACATCCAAAAAGGTCAGTATGTCGTCATTCGGGTCAATGTGGCTTTGGAAGATTTTGCCGCTCAGGTGGCGGAGGAATGTTACAAGGCGGGTGCCAGTCGGGTTGTCTATGAATGGCAATCGGCGGTGACGGATCAAATCGGCTACCATTATGCGACGACGGGGGCTTTAGGTAAAATGATTGCTCCGGAAATCGGATTTCAACAATTCGCGACGGATTTGCTGCCGATTTTGATTTGGATCGATGGCGATGACCCGGATGGATTAAAGGGAGTCGATGCCAAGAAAGTCGCCGCGGTGAGAGCGGCTCGTTATCAGACTAGCGCCCAATACATTGAAGCTCGCGAGAATAAATATCAGTGGTGCATCGCTGGCGCCCCAAGCGCGAAATGGGCTAAGAAAGTTTTCCCGAATCTCCCTGAGAAAACGGCGATTGAGAAATTGTGGGCAGCCATTCTCAAGACGGCTCGCTCCGAAGATGGCGAAGGCGAGAAGCGGTGGGATGAACACGAAAAGGATTTGAAGGCGCGTTGTGCCCATCTGAATTCGCTCCATCTGAATTCGCTCCACTATAAAGCGAATAACGGTACGGATTTAACGGTCGGTCTTATTCCCGACGTCATTTTCCTTGGCGGGGGAGAAAAGACGATTCAAGGCACGTTCTTCCAACCAAACATTCCTTCGGAGGAGTGCTTCACTTCGCCGATGCGGGGTCAGGCCGAAGGCATCGTTTATGCGTCGAAGCCGTTAGCTTATCAAGGGCAATTGATCGATAATTTCTCGATCCGTTTCCATGAAGGCAAGGCCGTTGAAGTCAAGGCGGAGAAGGGACTCGCTGCCTTAGAAAGTATCTTGGCCCTCGATGAAGGCTCCGCTTACTTGGGCGAATGCGCCCTCGTTCCGTTCGATTCGCCCATCAATCAGACCGGCCTCCTCTTCTATAACACCCTCTATGATGAAAATGCCTGCTGCCACTTGGCATTGGGCCGAGGCTTTACCGATCTCTATCCGAATTTCGAGAAGTATACGGAAGAACAACTCCATGCGTTTGGCATCAATAAATCACTCTCCCACGTCGACTTCATGATTGGCACCGCCGACCTCGAAATCGTCGGTACATCCTTTGATGGGAAAGAAACCGTCCTTTTCCATAACGGAACTTGGGCGTTCTAAAGAAAATAGAGAGGGCAGCAATGCCTTTTCTTTTTGCGCTTGACTGGAGTTAACTTTAGGACCTACAACGGTAACTGGAGGGAAAAGAGATGGATTTTGCAGGGAAAAAGGTTTTGATTGCCTATTTCTCCAAGCGGGGGGAAAACTGGTGGATTAAGGATCTCCAATCGCTTAAGGTGGGCAACACCGAGAAGATGGCCGTTCTTATTCAAAAAACGACCGGGGGCGATCTTTATCCAATCGTGGCGAAGAAAGATTATCCGGATGGTTACTACGCCTGCTGCGATGCTGCAAAATTGGAACTTCAAAGCAAAGTTCGGCCTGAACTTGTCGAACTGAAAAAAGTCGATGCCTATGACATCATTTTTATTGGCTATCCGACGTGGTGTGGGACGTTGCCGATGCCGATTTTCACCTTTCTCGAAGCCAACAACTTTCAGGGCAAAATCGTCATCCCCTTTAACACCTCGGAAGGTTCTGGTTTTGGCCATGGCGTTAAAGACCTGCAAAATGTCTGTCCAGGCGCAAGCATTAAGAATGGCTTAGCTCTCCGCGGACATTTGGTTGAAGAAAGCGAGAAGGAAATTCAAACATGGCTCAAAACGCTCTGAGCATCGCTGAGGTGGCAAAGAAATTCGCAATGAGCGAAGACGCCCCCCGCGATCAAGCGGGATCCATTATTACGATGATGGCGATATCACCTTCTCGAATTCATCAAGTGCATGCGCGATGCTGGTGTCTCGCTTGAGGCGCTTACGAGAAAGGCGTCCTTCTTGCCGCAGGCATCAATGACAAGAGCGATGTCAGCGAGACGGACTGCCTTTAACAAACCTATCAAAGGGGTGCGAATTGCTGAGAATATTAAAAAAGACTAGGGATTTTCTAAGCATTTCCACCACTATTTTTTAAAGGTTAACGCGGTGATCGCCGTTGGGATGGAAATCATCGTTACCAATCTCCCATGCCAATCCCCGCCGCCCGGATCACCATGTTCACGATGGCCATCGTCCGGCTTTTTGGTCGTAACCATCAGGCATCGCGTTCGCGTTGACGAGAGCTTCCTTCTTCTTTAATAAGGCGATTTGCGTCTCGGCCAAAGCGTTGGCGTGGACGATCAAATAATCACGAATCTTTTTGGACTTACTCCAGACGCCTTGCGAATCGGTGCCACGAATTTCATTGCCGACAAGATAATAACCCTGGTTTTTGATTCCCGCTTGGATGGTTGCGAAATTATCGGGTAGCGCCAAGGCATCGCCATCTCCCCTTTGGAGAGCGGCCATAGCTTTTTCAAGCTTTTCCTCATTCATAAGCGAATGTTCCTTGCCCCCCGATTAACGTGCGAGGCTGTTGGTTTATGGGGAAAGAACTAAAAATTGAGATTGCGAAGTTCAACGATATCGCGAAAGGCTACTTTGGTATTGGCGATGGTCAGTGATTTGCAAATTGAATCAATTTTAGTGATCCTCCCTGTGATTTCTTGGGTGTAACCATCATCGTAATATCGCAAAAGAACGCTACCTCCCTGATAGTTCATGAGGAGGTCATTAATTTCTTCGGCTTCCTCATTTGAGTGGAGTGGCCGGGTTTGCTTGCCTCGTTCATAAGCCATTTCAGACAAATAATCCGCTTGTTGGTTGAGAGATTTATAAGCCAGCCACCTCATCATTCCACGGTTTTTCATTGCTTATGTCCTCCAATCTGTTCATGTCGAGTCTTAATCGTTGAACCCGGCAAAAGTGAGGAGCAACGGAGCACACTGTTTTTGCCATAGCGGGAGCGGATTGCATTGAGCGAAGCGTCAAGCCGCTGTCTCTCTTGCCGCTCTTCGGCCGCGAGAAATAAGGAGCCTTGTTCACGGCTTGCGTGGATGAGTTTGCCAAAGGCCAAACCCAACCCCCGAATCGGGAGCTCAGCTCGGTAAGAGAAAACCGCTTTGGCGGCATCATAGAGCGAATTGGTATCATCGGTGGCGATGGGCAAAGCCATTTGCTTGCCAAACGTTTCCCGCCCGCCATAAGAAGCCCAGACCGAGACTTTTTCACATAAAAACCCTGTAGATCTCAATCGGTTTGATAAATCGTCGACCATTTCACGAAGCAGAAGCAAGGCTTCAGAAGGGTAATAAGCGCGCCGTAAAGTTTGGCCAAGAGAGAGTGAGACGTTCTCTGGGGCGTACTTGATGGTGATATCGCTTTCGTCGCGCCCATTGGCCAAGTTCTTGAGTTGCTCGCCCATGATGCCGAATTCTTTTTGGAGCAGCGCATCGGAAGCGTGGGCAAGTTCATAGATGCTTCGAATTCCAATTCGAGCTAGGTGGCCGCTGGTGCCGGTGGCGATGCTCCAGATTTTGGTGATGGGACTGATCGTCCAGAGCTTATTTGGGACATCCTCATAATCCCAGTGAGCGATAAGGCGGCTTCTTTTTGCCTTCGTTATCGAGAGCAATTTTTGCCAAAAACACGTTGGGACCGATTCCTGCGGTGGCCACAAGCCCTAGTTTCTTCTTGATGTCTTTTTGAATTCGAGCCACTAATTCTTCGGGACTGCAGTGATAAAGATCGAGATAAGGACCGAGATTGAGAAAGGATTCATCGACTGAGTAGATATGAAGATCTTCCGCCGCAACATAGTCGAGAAGGATCGAAACCACTTTTGCCGACACCTGAAGATAATAGGACATCCGAGGAACGGCATAGATCATGTCAGGAACGATGGGAAGATCGCGGCGGCGGCAGACATTGGGAATCCCATATTTCTTTTTAAGATAGGGAGTGGCTGACATCACGATGCTTGAGGCGGAGCGATAAGGATCGCAACAGACGAGTGGGGTTGTGAAAATATCGAGGTGGCGGCAGGCACACTCGCACGAGGCATAAAAACTCTTGAGGTCAATGACCGCGATAACTCGTTCCATAGCTTCCCTTTTCGGGACTCCATTCTAAAGAGAAAAAACGAATGAATTAAAGACTTGATTTTTATTGATCCCACGCGAGCGTAGCTTTCTGTGCTAAACTTTACAAGTAAGGAAAAAATAACCTGATGGATACTTCATTATTAATTGCTCTAATTGTCGTTGGCGTCGCGATTTTAGCTTTGGCAATTGTCATTTTGGTTTTCTTAATTAAGCGGAGCAAAGTGGAAAATTCTTCGTCGATTGAGCTCGAACAAATCAAAGTACTTCAGGTCAATTTACAGTCTCTCCACAATGACGTCCAAACTCTCGCCGGGAATCTCAGCGTCCTCAAAGAAAGCATTCCCCTCGTTATTTCACAAAAGACAGCGGAGCAGATGGCCTCGCTTCAGCGTTCCTTCAATGAGCAAGCCGAAAAGGACAATCAGCGGATGCAGGGCTTTCAACTTAATCTCACCAAAGCGGTCAACGACCAGATGGCGGTTATCAATAAGAGTTTGAGCGACAATACGGCGGCGATGAATAAGAAGGTCGAGGACAATTTCAAAGATATCAACGACCGGGTCAATAAATCGCTTCAGGATGGTTTCAAAGGCAACTCCGATACGATGGGTGAGCTCAAAAAGCAACTCGGGGCAATCGACGATGCCCAAAAACACCTGCAGAGTTTGCAGGACGATGTGACTAGTTTGAACCAGGTTTTGCAGGGAAATCAGACCCGTGGGGCCTATGGCGAACTCCAGCTTTCGATGCTCTTAGAGAACACGTTCCCCAACGGTAAAGGCAAATACTACAACCTTCAGGATGATCTCGGCTTCACCAAAGGCGATGAGAAGGTTCGGCCTGATGCCGATTTGGTTTTCACCGTGAATGGCAAGACCAGCAAACTTTGCATTGATAGCAAGTTCCCCTTTTCCGATTATGCCAAGCTCTTCTCCGGGACGACGATGGAAGAGACGGAAAAGAGTGCCTTGAGAAGCAGCTTTAGCGCCGAGGTTAAAAAGAAGTATAAGGATATTGCGGATAAATACATCATTCCCAATCTGACGCCAAACTACGCTATCATGTTCATTCCAAACGATGGTGTCTTTGCTTTTGTCGAAAACGAATTTCCTGATTTGGTCGCCGAAGCACGCTCACTCGGCGTCATCTTGGCCTGCCCTTCGACCTTGCAGGCGATCGTCGTTGTCTTCCATAACGCAGCAATGGAAGCGGAGCGGAGCAAGAATATGGAAAAGATGGAAGAGGCCCTCAAAGGCCTTGGTCAAGAGTTCAACCGTTTTGCCGAACGCTGGGATTCGCTCCAACGGAGCATCACCGCGGCGGCTTCAAAGACGACGCAAATGGGGACGACGGTTCGCAAGATTACCGGTCGTTTTGGCAAGATCAATTCGGCCGACCTTTCCGGTATCGACGAAGATAGCGATGGTTTGCCGGATGCCCCGGCTTCTCTCAACGCTCCTGCCGAAGGCGATGATGGTGACGATTCAGGAAAATAAGGGGATTTTGCAAATATTTTATGAAAAAAGAGTATGCAATTCTCTTCGATCTCGATGGGACGCTTTGGGATGCGCTCAGCCCCATTACCCTCGCGTGGAATGAGGAGATGAAGGCGAGAAATCTTCCGATTGTTTTTAGCGAAGCCAGAATCAAATCCTTTATGGGCCTCACTCCGGAAGAAACTTATCCTTTGGCTTTCCCCGGCTACTCTTTTGCCGATCAAGCCATGCTATTTAAAGCTTGCATTGCTTCTGAGATTACTTATCTTTCAAAACATCCCGGCCGTCTTTATCCCCAAGAGAAAGAGACTTTATCTCTTCTCACAAAAACCTATTCGCTCTACATCGTTTCCAATAGTGATAAGGGTTATGTCGAGAACTATCTCGAGGCCTGCCACGTCGCCTCCTTTTTCGCTGGCCACGTCTGCGCAGGGGATACGGGATTACCAAAATGGGGCAATATCCTCTATATGATGAAACGTGAAAACCTCACAAGGGTCCTTTATATCGGCGACACCCTTAAAGATAAGGATGAGACGGAGAAGGCGGGGATTCCCTTTATTCACGCCGCCTATGGTTTTGGTGTGATCCCCGATTGTCCCCACGCGATAACTCATTTCAGCGATTTGCCCAAAGAAGCATCCCGAATCTTTAAAATCGAAATTTGATTTTTGATTTTGTTGTAACGCAAAGGGTGATTCACTATAATAACTACGCGTTTTGGGGCCATAGCTCAGCTGGGAGAGCGCCTCGTTCGCAACGAGGAGGTCGCGGGTCCGATCCCCGTTGGCTCCACCAAATGGTCGCCAGACGCACACTCATTTGATACTCGTATCGAAAGGGCGATTGCGTTAAGGTTTGCTATTACTAAGCCGATGAAGCCTAGCATCAAGTAAGCCAATTATAGAAAGAGAGTCTCCCAGGCTCTCTTTTTTCGTGAGTGGAGATCTCCACTCTACCCGCCACCCTCGTTTGTAAAAAAAGAGAAGAAGTTTTTACTTCTAATAACAAAACTATCCACAGGTAGAATTTATTGCTATTAAGAATCTCTAAAAAGGTAGAATTCTACCAAAAAGGAGAAGCAGTGATTAAAAGGGACAAATATCTATCAATCCTTATAAAATCGATAAACAATGGATTTCCGAAAGTTATAACCGGTGTGAGAAGATGTGGCAAATCATATTTGCTGAAGAATATATTTGCCAAATATCTGAATGAGCATTATGGAGATAAGTGTAATCAGATCATTTTGCTAATTTCTTAGCGAAGAGTTTGAACCCCAGTCTCAATTTCAAATTCGAGCACCTGTTTGCTGACGGGGAACCAATCATTGCTCTCATCGTTCCAAAAGCGGAGAAATATTTAACTTCCTTCCTTCGAAAGGCAAAGATATATTCGAATCGATTCCGGTAAAGCAGCCTTCTCTTCTCATCGTGCGGCCTAGGAAAGCATTTGTATCAAAAGGTCGCTGATGAAGCTGTCGAAACACTATTGCAAAAATCGGTGTCCGTTTCAAATTCCAAGAAAATTCGAGTATAGCTTGCTGTCGTGTCGCTCAGCTTGTTTTGAAGCCAAAGAACGCTGTTTTTAAATCGTTAATCGAACGCTGCTTCATCGTGTCGGAAATCGAATAGATTGAATAACCAGTGACGAAGCCGACCGGGAGAAGAGAGATAAGAAGCATCAAAAGGAAGACCTTATTCCGCAACGGCCAAAATTTCCAACTCCAGCGATGTGTGTTTCCTTTGTTCATTATTCAGCGGAAGAGAACCTTTGAGGCTCGCGCTTCTTCTTATTGATAATATCTCATTTTTGAATGGTGCATTTTCAGAAAAGTGAAATTGATTTGTTAAACGGGTCGGCTGGATCTTGGTATTTCGAAGAAAACAACGAGTTTTTGAAGAGATTGCGTTTTTATAACGCATTGGAACAATCTATTCGTGCCCTTTTTGTTTTTTGTCTCTTGCTCTTCCGCCGACGCACGGAGAACCCGAATTACGAATTCTCGTTTCCGTGCGAGTATGCGTAAGTGCTATGATACCCATGCAGCGAAAGCGAGCGACCTCCCCATGAAAATATTGGATAGAAAACCGTGGTTATTCAAAGCGATAGCCTTGGGTTTATTATGTTTAGTCTTCTTCTTTAATCTTGGTATTTTGATGCTTCCTTTATCAGGAGGCCGGAGCGCCTACTCTCTTTGGAGTATTCCTTTTGCCACCGAGAGTGGTCTTGATAACGAAAAGACTTTCGCTCTCGTTTTGGATATCGCCTTTTTTCTTTATCTTTTGCCCCTCGGCTTTAGCATTGCGGGTTTGGTTAAGAAAAAGAAGACGCCATTTTTCTTCACGATTGCCTATGGGATTTGCCTCTGTTTGGCCTTCTTTGCCTTCAATGCGGTTTTTAAAGAACTGAGTGGCTGGGCCATCGCTCTCGTCGTTTTTGCCTTGCTTTTGATTCTTGGGGCTTTCACCTTCCTTGTTCTTGGGAAGAAACCTGCCGATGGGGCAGCGTCGATTTCGGAAGAGAATGCCGCGAAGGCCAAGCCCTTAGCCACCGGCGGCCTGCTGATGGATCTCATCGCAACCTTGATCCTATTGATTGCGATGCTGACGGTTCCGCTTTACGAGTTCCATGGCTCGGTCAACAATAATATCTGCATTTTATTCAACGTCTTGGTGGGTAAAAGCATCCAAGCGGAAGACTCGATTTTTCTTTTGGTCCAAGTGATGCTGTTTATTTTGTGCTTGCTCTATTTTTTGTCTTCGCTCTCCTATTTCTTCAGCGACAAGAAACGTTTCATGGCCAATTCGAAAATCTTGTTTTTCCTTGAATTCGGCGTCGCTCTTGAGTTCTTTTTATTGGGTTTCATTATCGATTATGTCTATGCCCTCAAGAACTACGAAGTCCGTTCGACCGCTTTTGTTCCGCTCTTGCTCATGGCAGTTGCCGAGATTGTCTTTGCCGTTCTCAAAGGCCGCTTTGATTATTATTCTGGGCCCGAAGAGGAGCGAATCCGAAAGAAAAAAGAGATGCATTCTTCTCAACGAATTGAACTCTTGATTTACGTTTTCGTTGTTACTGCGATTTCCATTGGTTCCTTGTTCCTCAACGTCATCGATGTCGGTTTTGTTTCAGGCAGTTACAAATCCGAAGTTAAGTTGACGGGGATTGAACTTTTGCAGAAATACGGACAGTTGGGCTCGGGCTACCAGGTCACCGCCTTCGCCCTTGTCGTCATGCTGATTTCGACAGGAATCGCCCTCCTTGTTTCTTTGACCAGTTTCATTGCGCGAGACCGCCGTTACGTCGCGGTCGCCAAAGCGGCTATCTTGGTCAACGTCGCCTTCATGTTTGTTTTCGGCATCTCAGGTTATTATTTCTCGATTGCAACCCAGATCAACATCGAAAACACCAAGAAGCTTTTGATTCTTTACGGCTATACCTATAACGAAAGCATCGAGTATTCGATGCGGACCGACGTGGTTTATATGCTCTACATCGATGTGGTTCTCCTCATCGTGATGATTGCTCGCAAAATTTTCAAGGAGGAGCCACTCATTATCGGAGGGGATGAAGCGGCAACCGCTGTTCTGCCTGAAAAGAAAAATGAAAAAATCCCCGCAAATTCCTCCGTCGTTTTTGATCCGTGCCCTGCTTTTAGCGCATTGGACGCCGAAAAAGAAATTTTTCAAAAAGATATCGATGAGCGGAAGAAACTCGCCGTTAAGGCCGCCTCGCTCAACGATTTGGTGAAATTTGTGGTGGAGTATGCCAAAGATTGCCGGCTTCATCTCTCCTATAGCGCGCAAGATATCGCCGCTTTTGTCGCTGGTCTAGGCGCGACTCGCTTGACCATTCTTCAAGGCATGTCGGGGACTGGCAAGACCTCCCTTCCGAAAATTTTCATGGAAGCGATCGACGGCGATTGCGATCTTGTCGAAGTTGAGTCCTCATGGAAAGACAAAAACGAACTTCTGGGCTATTACAACGAGTTCTCAGAGCGTTATTCGCCGAAAAAGTTCACGCAGGCTCTCTACAAAGCCGCTCTCAATCCGGAGATTCCGACCTTCATTGTCCTTGATGAAATGAATCTTTCCCGCATCGAGTATTACTTTTCCGATTTCCTTTCGCTCATGGAAAACGAGGAAGGAAAACGCCAGATTCAGCTCCTAAACATTCCCCTTGTCCAAAAGATCCCTGAAGGCGATAAGGCGTATTCGCTCCTCGCCGACGGGAAGACGATGATGATTCCTTCTAATATCTGGTTCATCGGCACCGCCAACCGCGACGAATCAACCTTCGTGATTTCCGACAAGGTCTACGATCGGGCTCACACGATGAACTTCAATCATCGCGCGCCAAAGGTCCGTGACGCTTCTTCGAGTCCGATTTCGCGGCGTTTCTACACCTATGCCCAACTCAACGCCTTATTTGAAGAGGCGAAGTCTCAGGGCCATTTCGATGCCGAGAACAACCTCTTGATCCAAAAGACCGAAGCGCTCTTATCCCCGTACAATATTTCCTTTGGTAACCGTATCATGAAGCAGATTGAGGACTTCGTCGTAATTTATGAAGCCTGCTTTGCCGGCGGCCCAGTTGAAGACGAGGCGATCGAAACGATCCTTCTTAGCAAAGTCGTCAGCAAGCTCGAAGTGAAGACAATTGATAACAAAGAAGAATTGGTCGAATCCTTCCAGAATCTCCACCTCAACAAATGCGCCGAATTCGTTTCGAAGCTCAACGAGGACTAAGGATGAGGAAGGAAACGGACGAGAAGCAAGTCGAAGATCTGACGCGCCTCGACGAGGTTTTAGCCCCATTAGGTCATTTCTTCGACCAGCATTCTTCGTTTAATTTCATTGAGTTTGATTATTATACCATCCATGATCTAACCTTATTTGCTGTCGAGCCCAACTTCGATTTTGATGGACTCAAAAGCATGTTGGAGAAAGTCAATCTGGCCTTGCCGGCAATCAAACGAATCTTCGCTAAGCCGATTATCAATCTGACCGACGGCAGCGACGTTTTGCCCGTTGCGACGGTCCGGATCATTAATCAGGAGACGATGCAACATCTCGCCAATCACACCGAGAATGCCTCCGATATCACCGCTAAGGGCGTGAAGCCCCGCCAATTATTGACTCGAGTCTACGAGGATGACTACAGCATTTATGAGAATGTCATCTTCTGTAACTTGATCGACGCAATCATGCATTACATTCGTACCAATGTCACCGCCTTGAAGGACGTGGTCTACGCCAAAGAGATTCTTCAGTTCAATCTTTTGGAACGCTCGAACCATCTGAATTATTTTTTGACGATCGGCAAACTCCATACGGGATATATCAGGGATTTTGAGAAATATTTTGCTCTAGCCGACCAGCTCTATGATGAACTTCAAAGCGCTGCCAATGTGATTCAATCCCGCTTGATTAAGCCGATCTACCAAAAGAACAAAATAAGAAATAAGCGACTGACCCTAAAGAAAACGAATATTTTCATTATGCAGAAGGATTACCACCAAATCTATAAATTGGCCAAGGCCTTCTTCGCCAAAAAAGATGCGGCGATGGTTGAAGCGAAACCCGTCAATGAGCAAAATCTCTGCAAAAACTACTTCAATTTCGTCCAGACCCTCATTGTTTTTGCAATCACCCAATTCAATTTTGAAGCGGATCCGAAAGCGGTGATGGACCTGACGAACCTTGATCTCTCCCTGGCTTATAAAACCTGGAAGGTCCATTTGAGCAACCTTGAAGGGAAAGCCATGATGGTCGAGGTCAGCAAAGAGAAAATCTATCGGCTCCTTTTCCTTCCGACCCTCGATGGACTATGGACGCCGGAACTCGAGAAATTGGCCGCTAAGTACCCCCATGATGAAGACTTGCTCACCGAGCCTTTTGAAGAAGAAACGCTCGATCCTTCCGCTTTATTCATTAGCGTTGAAGCAATCGATTCCTTTCGACGGATTCAGCAGGCTCTTTTGCGGGCGATGGTCAGGAGCGATACGGCGCGAGACGAGTGCCCCTTTTGCGCGGGCAAACTCCATAAGCGGAAGAAAGATGGGGGCTATGAATGTGATAGTTGCCACACCTTGATTCAGGAAACGAAGTGCCCCAAAACAGGCGAGTCCTATACTTACACCGACATCGCTTCTTTTAAGAAGATATCTGTCAATCCCGCCCTGTTTAGCAAAAATGAGATGTGGCGTTACTACCGGAAAGTCGAAGCGTCGCTCTTCTTTCGCAACATCACAAAACTGACGCCGAAGGGCGAGTTTGTCTGCCCCGTCTGTCACGAGGTTCATCCCATTAAGAATTAGTGTTTGGCGTAGTTTGCGCGGATATAATCGGCGATAATCGGAGCGATTGAGAGAATCTCAGCTCTCTCTTGGTTTGATTCAATCGTGTTGGCAATATAGACTTTTTTGATATTAGCTTCCTTGATGAGTTCGACAGCCCGGCCCGAGAAAATGCCGTGGGTGGCGGCAACCCAAACTTCTTTGGCGCCGTTGGCTAAAAGGAACTTAGCCACCTCGGAGAGGGTACCGGCCGTATCGATGATGTCATCGATGATAAGGCAAAGTTTGCCTTTAAAATCGCCTTCGATGCCTTCGATGACCGCTCTATTCGGCTGCGGTCTATTCTTGATGGCGTAGGCAAAACCCGCCCCTTCGAAATTTGCAGCGAAATTTTGAGCACGGGTCAATCCGCCGTGGTCTGGCGAAACGACACAAACATTGTTGGCCATAATTTTGGCTTCATCAAGGTCTTCAAGGAAGCGGTGGGCGAAAATCGGCGCGGCCGAAAGATTGATATGTTCTTCCGGGAATCGGTCGAGCAGTTTCATCGAGTGAAAATCCATCACGACGATGCGGTCGACGCCGGCCGTTTGGAGGATTTTGCCTACTAGTAAGCCGCTGATTGGATCGCCCTCTTCAATGATGCGGTCTTGCCTTGCGTAACCAAAATAAGGAATGATGGCCGTGATTGAGGCGGCGTCGGCATTCTTTAAGGCATCGACAAAGACCAGCAAGTCCATCAAGCGAGCGCTGACGGGGTTGAAGGTCGAATGAATAATGATGCAGTGGCGGTTCGTGACCGGACACAGCGGTTTGGCGAAGGTTTCGCCATCAGCAAAGTGTGTGACTTTATTCGGCGCTAAAGGCAAATTAAGAAGGGTGGAAACCTCGTGGGAAACAGTAGGGTTCGCTCCGAGGGTAAAAAGGAGGGGCGCTTGGCTTTCTTGTTCCATGTTTTTTCCCATTACGTTAGTATAATTTCGTCGGAGTTCTTTTTCCATTCTAAGCGCTTTCTTTTTTGCTTTTTCCGCTGGGGGTGTCCTTTGCCCCTACAAGCATTTATAATAAAAAGTTATCTCGGAGGCTATCGATGAAAGAAATGGTAATGTCGCACCAAGCGATTGAGATCACTTGCGCTGATTTGGGCCAAAAGTTAACCACGCTTTTGAAGAACGAGGAGAAGTTGCCTCTTTTTATCTGCGTGATGAAAGGCGCGATGCCTTTTATGGTCGATCTTTTAAAGTACGTTTCCGTTCCTTTGCTTGAGGATTATGTTCAGCTCGAAAGCTATAGCGGCACCCAATCGACGGGCATCGTCCATCTTAAGCGGGACATCACGACTCCAATCGATGGCCGCAGTGTCATCGTGGTGGAGGATGTGGTGGACACCGGTCTCACGATGACCTTTCTCAAGGAACACCTTTTAAGTCTTGGCAAGCCCAAACGGATTCTGATTTGCGCGCTTTTTGATAAAAAAATCGCCCGCAAGGTCGACGTTCAAGTCGATTTCACGGGACGAGTTTTAACGGAGAATAAGTTTTTATTAGGCTATGGCCTTGACTACAACGGCCTTGAACGCAACACCCCTTACGTCTATGTGCCGACGGAGGAGGAAGTGAAGGCGCTGGACGACTTGTTGAAGACGAAGGCTATTTAACTGTTCCGCCGACGGTGCCGAAGATTCGATCGCCTGCATCCCCGAGACCCGGGCAAATATAGGCGTTTTTGTTGAGGCAGCGGTCGAGGGCGCCGAAGTAGAGCGGGATGTCCGGATTCTCTTTGCAGAAAGCTTCGACGCCTTCGGGGGCGGCGATGATGCAGACGAAGGTAACCTTCTTTGCACCGTGATTCTTGAGAATTTTGACGGCATCGATGCCGCTTCCGCCGGTGGCAAGCATCGGATCAAGGAGATAGATATTCATGTCAGCGAGGCCGGCGGGGAGTTTGCAATAGTACTCGACCGGCTGGTGTGTCACCTCGTTGCGGTAAAGGCCGATATGGCCGCAATGGGCGGTTGGCAAGAGGGAGAGGAAGCCATCGACCATCCCCATGCCCGCTCGGAGAATTGGGACAAAACAGATTTTTTTGCCGCTCACGGTGGGTTGGACGGTCTTTTCGATCGGGGTTTCGACTTCTAAGGGCTCGGTCGGCAGGTTTTTGAGGACTTCGTAACCCTCGAGCATTGCAATCTCTTTCACCAAGGGACGGAAGACGCTCGTCGGAGTGTTTTTATCGCGCAAAAGCGTGATTTTGTGCTGGAGTAAAGGATGATTTAGCAAAACCGCATTCGGATATTGAGATAAATCCATGACTATCTCCTCTTTTCTAATTTTTTATTTTAACGTATTGCAACAGGAAGGTTCAGTATTTTTTCAGTGAAACGCTTTCATCGCTCCTCCCGGAAGTAGGAGATGCCTAACGAGGCCGGGGGCTGATTCTCCTTTTTCTTCTTTGCCGAATTGACGACGAGGACGATGATGGTGACGATATAAGGCAGCATTTTGAGGAGTTCGCCCGCCCCGGTGAAACTCGGGAGCGCGACGACGTGGGGCAAATAATTGTAGGCCCAGAAAAGAATGCCGAAGATGATTGAGCCCCAGATAAGGTGGATGGGTTTCCAACTTGAGAAGATGACGAGGGCGACCGAGAGCCAGCCTATCGCTTCGATGTCGTTATTGGTCGACCATTGACCACCGCCATAGCCGAGAACGTACATGACGCCACCGACGCCGCAGATGGCGCAGCCGACGACAGTGGTAACATATTTATAACGGGTGACGTTGATGCCGACTGCATCGGCAGCCGCAGGGGATTCGCCCACAGAACGGAGATTGAGGCCATAGCGGGTCCTTTTGAGGAAGATCCCAGCGAGGATCGCTAAGAGGATGACGAGGTAGACGCTAAAACCATAGCCAAAGAGAACTGGCCCTATGTAGGGGATGGCAGAGAGGCCGGGGATTCGCGCATTAAAAACTGTGCCTGAGAAATCCGCTTTTGAAGTGGTGGTGATGCCAACCGCGAAGGAAATCGATTTTGAGAAGCCGACGCAGACGGCAGTCAGCAAGAGGCCGACTACGTTTTGGTTGCATTTGAAACTGACACAGAGAAGCGAATAGAGGAAACCGGCGAACCCGCCGACGATGGCGGCGACCCCTAGAGAAATGACAACAATCAAGAACGGATTGGGATTTGCCGTGGATTGTTCGTAGCAGAAGGTTGCGTAGTAGCCTAAGAAGCCGCTGATGTACATAACACCAGGAACCCCTAAGTTGAGATGGCCGCTCTTCTCAGTCAGCGTTTCGCCCAATGCGCCCATCATGATGATCGAGGCATAAACCACCGAGTAAGTAATCCAAGCAATGATGTTATTCATTTTTCTCCTCCTTTTTCTCGGGGGCCATTTGATTCGATGGAGCTGGAGAGGCTAGAGGCTGATGGGGTTTAAATGGGTCTTTACAGAAAGAAGTGATTTTATGCCAGAGTATGCCCGTCTTTTCTTTAAACGAATCGCTGAAGAGCAGGCGGTAACGGATGAAGAATTCTGATAGCATGATTGAAACGAGGATGACGAAGACAAGCAACTCGCACGAGTACTCGTTGAGGGCAGGTGCGTAAGCGGCGTTTTTGAGGTTCATCGCCCCTTTGTCGAGGAAGACGATTAACAACGAGAAGACACCCATTAGGAACGGATTAAAATAGGAAAGCCAGCAGACGATGATGGCGGTAAAACCATAAGATCCAGAGGTGTCGACCGAGATTTTATGCTCGATTCCGGCGGCATAGAGAAAGCCCATTAAACCGCACAAAGCGCCCGAGAGAAGCAAAGTCCGGATGATGACCCATTTGACTTTGATGCCCGTATAGCGCGCCGTATTGACGCTGTCGCCAATGACGGTCAATTCATAGCCGTGCTTGGTTTTGCTGAGATAAGCCCACATTAAGATGACCATAATCACAACCACCGCGAGCGGTAAGAGCATGTCGTTGCCACCCCAATGGGGCAACCATCCTTTTTCGCTTGCGGAATTGATGAGCGACATCGAACTGTTTTTGCCGCGCCACAGCATTGTGCAGAAACTGACGAGTTGGATCGCGATGTAGTTCATCATCAAGGTGAAAAGGGTCTCGTTCGTATTCCATTTGGCTTTGAAGAGGGCCGGAATCATCGCCCAGATTGCACCGAAACTGACCGCGGCCAAGAAGGAGAGAAAAATCAATAAACTATTGGGAAGACTATGGCCATAAATCATGCAGACGCAGGCTCCGAGGGCTCCCATCAAGACTTGGCCTTGGGCGCCAACATTCCAGAACTTCATCTGATAGGCCGGGGCTAAAGCGACGGAAATCCCTAAGAGCATCACCATGGCTTGGAGGGCGGGGATCAACTTTTTGAAGTTGCCATCGAAAACGCCTTTGAACGTCCCATCGAAAATGAGGCCGATGGCCGGAAAAGGATCCTTGAGGCCGATGACCCATAAAAGAAGGATGCAGGTGAGGATGGCAGAGATGACGCAAAAGGTGCGGATCAAGGCGCGTTTGCCAAAAGAAAGATCATCGCGTTTGGCAATGCGGATTAAGGCTTCTTTTTTGTTTTTTTCCGTTTTATCCATCGCAAATCCCCTTTATTTTTGCTTGCTCATCAAAGCACCGACTTCAGCTTTGCTGGTCTTGCGAGCATCGAGGATGCCCGTGACTTTGCCATCGCAGAGAACGACGATTCGATCGGCCAGTTCCAAAAGAACATCCAAATCCTCGCCGACATAAATGACGCATAATCCGGCTTTTTTTTGATCATTGAGGATGTTGTAAATAGAGTAAGAAGTGTTGATGTCAAGCCCGCGGACGGCGTAGGCGGTCATCAAAACTCGCGGCGATGAGGCAATTTCGCGGCCAACGAGAACTTTTTGGACGTTGCCGCCAGAGAGTTTGCGGACCGGCGTTTTTACCGAAGGCGTGTTGACGGCGAGTTTCGTTTTAATTTCTTCGGCTAAGGCGCTCGGCTCCTGATAACGAAGGAATGGCGAATTGCCATTTTCGTAGCTTCTTAACATCATGTTATCAACCATGTCCATCTCACCGACGAGGCCCATTCCTAAACGGTCTTCGGGGACAAAGGCGAGGGATATGCCGAGATTTTTGATTTGCTTTACCGATTTGCCGACCAGTTCGCATTGATCGGGAAGTAAAGCGGTCTTTTTGCCTCGCTTAGCGGGCTCGGGGATCTTTTTCTTTTCGTCATAGCGGTAGAGGATCGAAGAGCCTTTTTCGCAGCGTTGCAGTCCGGCGATGGCCTCGAGCAAGGCTTTTTGGCCGCTTCCACTCACGCCGGCGATGCCGAGGATTTCCCCGCTATTGGCGTAGAAGGAAACATCTTTCAAACTCTTCACCCCGTAGGCGTCGATGGTGGAAAGGTGGTTGATTTCGAGAACTTTCTGCGGCTGGACTGGCTTGGCGCGGGCGATGTTGAGTTTAACGTGTTCGCCCACCATAGAATCAGCCAGTTCGCCTTCATTCGTTTCTTTGGTCAAAAGAGTTTTGATGAGTTCGCCATTTCGGAGAATCGCGACTCGGTCGGAAAGAGAGAGAACTTCATTGAGTTTGTGGGTGATGATGACAATCGCCTTACCGTCTTTT
The DNA here is from genome assembly GCA_041667485.1 of Bacilli bacterium. GTDB lineage: Bacteria > Bacillota_I > Bacilli_A > RFN20 > CAG-826 > UBA4951. Next base: position 10,042 of record JBAYEZ010000001.1, on the reverse strand, counting down.
TTCATGAGACGGAGGACATTAAAAAGATTATCGGTCTCTTGGGGGGTCAGCACGGCTGTTGGCTCATCCAAAATCAGAGTTTTGGTTCCGCGATAAAGCAGTTTGACGATCTCGACTTTCTGCTTCTCGGAAACGCTCATGTCGTAGATTTTTTTGTTGAGGTCGATCTCGAAAGAATAACGGGAACAGAGGGCGGCTATTTTAGCATTGACGTCCTTCATTTTGAGCCAGAAACCCCCATTGAGTCCGAGGATGATGTTCTCGCCGGCCGTGAAGGTATCGATTAGTTTGAAATGCTGATGGACCATGCCAATCCCAAATTCAAAGGCTTTCTTCGGCGAGGTGATTTTGACTTCCTTGCCCTCGACGAGAATCGTGCCTTCGTCAGGATAATAGAGACCCGAAAGCATGTTCATCAAGGTCGTTTTTCCGCTGCCATTCTCACCCAGAAGAGCCAAAATTTCTCCTTGGTTTATCGCCAAAGAGACGTTGTGGTTTGCCACTACATTGCCGCCGAAGCATTTTGTGATGTTTTTGAGTTCGATTTCTTGGGTCATGAGATTCCTTAATAACGAAGAAGGAAGGGGCGGTTAGCCCCTTCCCAAAAAGCTTGGTGGAGAATCAGCTCAGAACCGAAATGCCATCGACATCGATGAGGGCGAAGGAGGAATCAACGCCGACGTTGAAGTACGGAGCGGAACGGAGCGTGCTCTCAGAGAAGAAGGAGACGTCGCCGTCTTTCTTGATTGCTTCGACTTTGTCGCCTTCGTAAACAAGCTGGGCGCTGCCGGTGCTGTAATCGTAGTGCGAAAGATCGATAATCGCGCTGGTGAGCGTCTTGCCGCCCACAGTGAAATTCGCGGTGTTGAAGACGTGGAGAGTGCCGGCTTTGATCGCAGCAACTGCGGTATCAACGGCGGCTTGGGTACCAGCGGCACAAGACGTATTGAGCGTCGAAGTGCCAACCGCGCCATCGGCATAGCCTTTGCACCAATCGGTGTCGATCGTTCGGCCGTTGAGGTATTGGGTGAACGCGTACTTGTAATAGACCTTCCAAATATTGATGGCTGAGGTTAAAGCGGCATCTTTGGCGGTCGGAATCATATCAATATTGAAGCCTACGGAATAGCAGACATACTTTTTTGTGGCATCATCAGCCCGCGCCGTGCCTAAGAGGGACTGGACTTTGGCCGGAGCGCCAGTCGAATCGGCATGTTGGCCAATCACGACGCAGCCATTCTTGACCAAAGCGTCGGCAGCGGCGCCTTCGCCAGAGATATCGAACCACGAATTGGTGAACTGTACCTTCATGACGACATTTGAGATGACGGATTTGACGCCGAGATAGAAGGCGGTGTAGCCCGAGACGACTTCGGAGTACTTATAAGCTCCGACGTAGCCGATTTTCCAGTTGCCATTCCCATCTTGGTTGAAGGTGGTGTCGAGCTTGTTGCCATCCGCTAATTCTTTTAATTTCATGCCAGCGACGATGCCCGAGACGTAGCGAGCTTCATAAATCGAGACAAAAGCATTCTTAAAATTACTGATCTTCGAAACGGCGGCGTAGTCGCCAGTCATCGAGATGAAGGTGACGTCTTTGTTGGCTTTGGCGGCCGGGGCCATGTAGTCTTGGTGACCATAGCTGTTGGAGATGATTAAGCCGCAATCTTCACTGACCAAATCATCGATGGCAGTCTTGCAGCCATCGTCTTCTTGAACTTTGTATTTGTAGAGGAGACGGTCGGAAATGCCTAATTCTGCCGCGGCCTCGTTGATGCCATCAATGTGAGCTGCGCTGTAACCTTCGGTTGCATCGCCGATGAGGACGACGCCAATTTTCTTCGAAGCGGGCGCCGAAGTGGTGGGAGCCCCCGAAGCCGATCCGTTTGCCGATGAAGCAGTGGCGGGCCCGCAGCCAGCGAGCAAAGTAGCTCCGGCCGCAGCGATGAGGGAGAACAAGACGACATTCAAATGGTTTTTCATGCCTTTGATCCTTTTCTCGCATTTTCTTCCTATGAAAATGGAAAACGATCTCCTCAAAGACAAAAAAACCATAAAGTTCTTTTGGTTTGATTCGTAGTGCCTGGATTATATGGTCCTGGCGTAGAGACGGTCCCACCGATTAGGGAGAATATACGAATGCCAATTTTTGGCACTTCCATTATCGCAACCTTTTTCGTTTTTGGGTATCAAATGCGGTTGCGGAAGACCATGAAAGCGCTCTCCGAGAATGGCTTATTTATATACTTTATAAATAATGATAAAACGCGTCTCGTTTTTTATTTTCTCTCAGCTAAAATGAATGAATTGTTTATAAAGGAGCCTTTCTCTTTATGCAAGAACTCGAGGAGCGAATTCAATCCGACGGCATCGTGATTGATAACGAAATTCTAAAAGTGGATTCTTTCATCAACCATCAGATTGACACCGGCTTGCTTCGCCGCATTTGTACCTATTTGGTTGAGCCTTTCCATTCGATTGATAAAGTCGTGACCGTCGAGACGAGCGGCATTGCCTTTGCGGTGGTGGCCGCTCAACTTTTGGGCGACGTTCCCGTTGTCTTTGCCAAAAAGAGCAAATCGAAAATTGTCGATGCCACCAACGTCTATATCGCCAACGTGAAATCGTTTACCCGTGGCATCGTTTCCCCGATTACAATCGATAAGCGTTTTCTTAAGAAAGGCGAAAAAGTTCTTATTGTTGATGATTTTTTAGCTGAAGGTAATGCTTCGCTCGGTCTTGTTGAGCTCTGTCAACAAGCGGGAGCCCAGGTTGAAGGAGTCGCCGTCGCCGTTGAAAAAAGTTTTCAGGGTGGTCACGCCAAACTCAATGCGATGGGCATTCCTGTTCGCAGTGGAGCCGATGTGGCGGGCTTCGATCGCGGCAAAGTCCTTTTTGTGGACGAAAAATTGCCGCACTAGTAGCAAGATGAACGAAGAAACAATAGAATAAAGAACGTTGTTTTCCAATTCGGGGTTTAATCCCCTTCCCAAAGGAGTTTAACTATGGATTACGAGAAGTACATTTCTGTTGTGAATGGGTTTCCGAAACCTGGGATATCCTTTAAGGATATTTCGCCTTTGATTCGTGATCCTGAAGCTTTCCATCAATGCATCGATGATTTCGCCAAACTGGCAGAGCCCTTTCATCCTACCGTCATTTTGGGGCCAGAATCTCGCGGTTTTATCTTCGGCGCGGCCTTGGCTTATAAGATGGGTATTGGTTTCGTGATGGCGCGAAAAGCTGGTAAACTTCCCGGTATGACTGCCGCGGTGAGTTACACACTCGAATACGGTACCGCTACTCTGGAAGTTCCGCTCAATTCATTTAAGAAAGGCGATCGCGTTCTTCTTGTCGACGATTTGATTGCTACCGGTGGCAGCCTCAAGGCGATGGAAGATCTTATCCGGAAGCTTGGCGGGGATCCGGTTGCCGCGATGGTTGTCATCTATCTGAAGGAGCTTCAAGGCGAGAAGGCCTTGGATATCCCATTCCGCTCTTTGCTTACTCTTTCTGCGGTCAAATAGGTGATAAACCTCAAATTAAGGAGAAACTAAATGCAGAAAATCATCGTCTTGGATTTCGGGGGCCAATACAATCAACTTATTGCGCGGCGGATTCGTCAATGCCACGTTTATTCGGAAGTGCTCCCCTTCACAACGCCTTTAAGCGTACTCGCCGATCCCGAGATTAAAGGCATTATTTTCACCGGCGGTCCCAATTCGGTTTATAAAGCGGCTTCGCCCCACGTCGATCCAGAAATTTTCGCTTTAGGCAAGCCTTTGCTTGGCATTTGCTATGGTGCGCAATTGATGGCGTACGAACTCGGCGGCAAGGTGGCACCGGCTCCACACAGCGAATACGGAAAAACACAAATAACCCTGCAGAACTCGTCTCTTTTGTTTCAAAACATCGATAAAATCAATAGCGTCTTCATGTCGCATAATGATCAAACGACCGCCTTGCCAACTGGCTTTCTCCGCACGGCTTCGAGTGCGAGTTGCCCCAACGCGGCTTTTGAAAACGCGTCTTGCAAACTCTATGCGACCCAGTTCCATCCGGAAGTGGTTCATAGCGAAGAAGGTCAACGGATGTTGGAGAATTTTGTTTATCGCATTTGTGGCTGTGATTCTAGTTGGAAGAGCGATTCGTTCGTTCAAGATAAAATTGAGGAAATTCGAGCAAAAGTTGGAGATAAAAAAGTCTTGTGTGCTCTCTCGGGTGGCGTCGATTCGGCGGTCACCGCGACCCTGATCGAGAAAGCCATCGGTTCGAATTTGACTTGTGTTTTCGTCGATCATGGTCTCCTCCGCAAAGGCGAGGCTGAACAGGTCAAAAAGGTTTTTGGTGATGTCTCACGCTTCTCGCTCAACTTCATTTCGATCGATCGCTCCGAACTTTTCTTAAGCCGTTTAGCAGGCATTAGCGAGCCTGAAGAAAAACGCAAAATCATTGGCAAAACCTTTATCGATTCCTTTGTCGAAGTCCGCAAGAGCATCCCCGAAGCCCGTTATTTAGCTCAGGGGACCATCTATCCGGACCGGATTGAAAGTGGTTTGGGCGTCTCGGCCAAAATCAAGTCGCACCATAACGTTGGCGGTCTTCCAAAAGATATTGATTTTGACGGGATTGTTGAGCCTTTGAATAATCTCTTTAAAGACGAAGTTCGTGAAGTTGGACTTTTGCTGGGTCTGCCGAATGAACTCGTTTACCGGCAACCCTTCCCCGGGCCAGGCTTAGCGATCCGCATCATCGGCGAAGTCACCCGTGAGAAGATTAAGATCGTCCAAGATGCCGATGCCATTTTTCGCGAAGAAATGGCCAAACTTTCGCTCGAGAAGCGACCATCGCAATACTTTGCCGCCCTCAGCAACATGCGGAGCGTCGGCGTGATGGGCGATTCAAGAACTTACGATTATGCCGTTGTGCTTCGAGCCGTGGAAACCGATGATTTCATGACGGCGAAGCCGGTTGAACTCCCTTATGATATCCTGACGACGGTTTCCGATCGGATCGTCAACGAAGTCAAAGGTGTGAACCGGGTTCTCTATGATTTCACCTCTAAGCCCCCATCGACTATCGAACTTGAATAAACGGCATTTTTTATATAAAAAATGGTTAGAAACGCTTCCCGTTCTTGGAAGCGTTTTCCTTATTTTTTATCTCTCATCGCCTTCCGACTCCGTATAATTATTTAAAGGAGCTTCCGAATTTTCTATTTTTCGGAAAGGAACATAGACTATGGAAAAAGACGAGAAAATCGTGGGGGAAGGCATTACTTTCGACGACGTGCTTCTTTTGCCGCGCTATAGCGAAGTCACTCCCGATATGGTGACGCTCAAAACCCAACTCAGTAAACACATCACCCTCAATATTCCGTTCTTGTCGGCCGCGATGGACACCGTCACTGAAAGTCAGATGGCCATTGCCCTCGCTCGGGAAGGCGGAATTGGCATTATTCACAAAAATATGACGATCGAGCGACAAGCCGAGGAAGTCGACAAGGTGAAACGCAGCGAGAACGGGGTCATCAAGAACCCGATTACGGTCACAAAAGATAAGAAACTCTCCGAAGTCTTGTCTCTGATGGCCAAGTACCATATTTCCGGCATTCCCGTCGTCGATAAGGAAAACCACTTGATTGGAATCATCACAAACCGCGATCTTAAGTTCGAGCCTGATTACAGCAAATCAGTCGCCGAAGTGATGACCCCGACTCCGCTCGTGACGGGCAAAGAGGGAACGACGATTCTTGAAGCGGAGGCGATTTTGGCCGACAGCAAGAAAGAAAAGCTTCCTCTCGTCGATAAAGAAGGCAAACTCTGCGGCTTAATCACCGTCAAAGATATTGAGAAAATCAAACAATATCCTTTGGCAGCCAAAGATAAGTATGGTCGGCTCCTCTGCGGAGCGGGCGTTGGCATCACCAAAGATCTCTTGGCGCGGGCCCAAGCTTTGGTCGATGCGGGCGTCGACATTTTGGCGCTCGATAGTGCTCATGGCGACAGCAAAAACGTCATTGCCGCATTAAAGCTTTTGAAGAAGAGTTTTCCCCATACAGACATCATCGCTGGCAACGTCGCCACTTACGAAGGGGCCCGCGATTTAATGGAAGCGGGAGCGGATGCGGTCAAAGTTGGAATGGGGCCTGGCTCGATTTGCACAACCCGAATTATTTCAGGCATGGGCGTCCCCCAGATCACCGCGATTTTTGAGACTTCGAAGGCTGCGAAAGAGTATCATTGTCCGATCATCGCCGATGGCGGCATCAAATATAGCGGCGACATCACCAAGGCCTTAGCCGCTGGCGCCAATAGCGTTATGATGGGAGCGATCTTCGGCGGTTGCGAAGAGGCGCCAGGGGCAACGGAGCTCTACATGGGTCGCAAATACAAGGTCTATCGCGGCATGGGTTCTTTGGGAGCGATGGAGCAAGCGCACGGCAGTGCGGACCGTTATTTCCAGGATGCGCATCGGAAGCTGGTTCCTGAAGGCGTCGAAGGTCGGGTTCCCTATCGGGGCAACGTCAGTGATGTGATCTTTGAGTTGCTCGGCGGTCTCCGTTCAGGCATGGGTTACCTCGGGGTCGATAATACCGCCGATCTCGCCAAATACGGCAAATTCATCAAGATCACCCAAGCTTCGCTCAAAGAGAGCCATCCGCACGATATCGATATCACGAAAGAAAGCCCGAATTACCAAGTCGAAAAGTAAGACGGCATCGAAATAAAGCGGATACTTAATGAGGGATTCCGCTTTTTGTTTTCTTTTTATCTTCGCTCGAAAATCTATATTTCATTATCTCTCAAGAAGCAAGTCTATTATTGTAGCTTATCAGGAAAGAAAAAAGAAATGCTAATCGCTTTCAAAGACGAAAAAACTTATTTTGCTTGAAAGAAATTCGCACTCCGATAGACTCTTTCCGAAGGCGGACAAGACATGCGAAATAACCGAGGAAAAAATCCCACTCTCATGGAGGGGAGTTTCCTCTGTATCCCCGCGGTCGTCACTGCCGGAAATCGTCATCGAATTAAGGACTAGATCGACTAGTCCTTTTTTCTTGGCGGAAAGGAGCTCTTATGCAGAGCGAGAAGCGAATGTTGCTCGACGTCAACGAATTCCCCAAGAGCAAGGGGCAGGCCTTTATTTTGGCCTTGCAGCACGTGTTGGCTATGTTTGTGGCTTGCATCACCGTGCCGTTAATCGTGTATGCGCCGTATGCCGTGAAGGTCGGCGGATCCTTTGTCAGCCTCGTCAGCGTCTTGGTCGGCCCAACGATTGTGGCGGCGGGCATTGGCACCCTTTTCTACCTCCTCATGACGAAATTCAAATCTCCGATGTTCTTGGCTTCGAGTTTCGCCTACATGGCTCCGATGGAAGCCGCGATCGGTATCGGCGCAATCCCCTTGATGGATGGCGGTAGCCCCGTCGTGATCAATGGCGTTGCGATGATGATGCCGAACCTTTGGATTTTGCCGATTGGCATGGCGATGGTGGGTTGCATCTACTGCCTCGTTGCGCTCCTCATTAAGCTCTTCGGCGTGGGCTGGCTCAATAAGTTGCTTCCGCCGATTGTGGTTGGGCCGGTCATTATGGTCATCGGCCTTTCGTTAGCGAGCAGCGCGGTTGGCAATTTGACGGGCGTTTATACGACGGGTGGTTACAATTTTATTTACATCATCTGCGGTTTGATTGCGATGACGGCGACTGCTCTCGCGGCCCATTATGGAAAGGGCACCGTCGCCTTGATTCCGTTTATCATCGGCATGGCTGCTGGCTATCTGGCAGCTTGCCTCTTCACGGCGATTGGCTACGGGACTAACACTGATTACCTCAAAGTCATCGACTTCTCTTCTCTCGTGACCGACTTTGTCCCGCTCCGGTTCCAGTCGTTCCTCGATTATCCGAAATTCCTCTTCTTGCTTAGCGATTCTTCGGTCAGTTTGTCTTGGGCCGATGTCGGCAAAGCCGCTCTTCTCTTCGTGCCGGTCAGCTTTGTTACCATTTGTGAGCACATTGGTGATCATAAGAATATGTCGGGCATTCTGGATCGTGATCTTCTTACGGATCCTGGCTTGACCCGAACATTGATCGGCGATGGCGTTGCCACAGCAATCTCTGGACCTTTATGCGGCGCTGCTAACACCACCTATGGTGAAAATGTCGCGGTCGTCGGCGTCACGAAGATTGCTTCGACTAAGGTCATTGCTTTAGCTTGCGCGATTGCGATTGCCCTCGGCTTCTTGAGCCCACTCATGTCCTTCACCATGACGATTCCGGCTTGTGTCACTGGCGGTGTCAGTTTGATTCTCTATGGTTTCATCGCCGCAAGCGGCGTCAAGATGTTAATTTCCGAGCGGATTGATTTTGGCGAAACAAAGAACATCTTTGTTGCCTCGGTCATTTTGGTCGCGGGCATTGGTGGTTTGGCCTTCAAGTTTGGCGATGCGAACAATCCCATGGTCGAAATCACTTCGATTGCGGTTTCGATGATTCTTGGCATCATTATGAATTTGATTCTGAAAGACAAGAAAAAGCCGGCGACTCCCAAAGCGGAAGAATCGGTGAGTGAGTCCATCTCGAGCGAAATCGTGAAATAAGACGAAACAAAAAAAGAAGCATTGCGTAATGGCGGTGCTTCTTTTCTATTCGTGCTGAGCGAAGGCGAGGTAGCCTTTGTGGGCAAGCAAACAGGAGAAGTTGCGAATCTCGGCGGTATCCTCGAGGCTTTTGCCGATCACGAATTGAGCGTAGGTGAGAACCGATCGAACCAGCCACATCCAGTTATAGGAATAGAGGTATTCTTTATTGAAATAGACGCCCCATTTTTCCAATATCGTTTTGGCGAAAGGATAAATAATGTTTTGCGAAAACTCATCGTAATCCTGTGGTTTGCTGGTTCGGGGGAAGAAATAGCCATAATTGATTGAGAATGATGTGTAGCTGGCGTTGGCGAGGGAATAATCGACCATCGCATTCCAAAACGCGATGAAATCAGGATTGGCCTCATAAGCGACACTCGCGGCGTCGTTGAAGGCCTGCGACACCTTGAGATCAGCGCTAGAGAGCAAATGCTCTTTACTTTTAAAATGGTCATAGATGACGAACTCGGAAATGTCGCAAACCTTGGCTATTGCTTTGGTTGAAAGTTTGTTGGCTCCATTGGCCGAACCGACCAAGATAGTGGCATCGATAATCTTTTCGTCAATGTTGTCGAGGTGGCGGTATGACATAAAATGCCCTCTTATTATGGCCTTTTTCTCTTTTTAAAAAAAGGATTGTTTTCAAAACAATCTCTTCGGGTCTGCTTTGCCCCTAAAAAAAACGGAAAACCCAAGCAAATCGGGCCTCGATTACGCTTTCCTTTTCCCTAAACCCCCTTGAAATTGGGCCGAGAGGTCATGAAATAGGAAAGCGGCTTCGCCCGAGCGAAGAGGTGGTGAATACACGGGAAGCAATTTTGCTGGCGCCAATGGTGATAGTCGCTTTGGCGTTGGCTCGTTAATGTTATCTCATTGGTGGCAAGGCACGGCTTGATTATGGCGTTGATGGAGAGAAAATCATTAAATGTATGTTTTAACAATTAGCATAGCGATTACTGTTGAAATTCGTGCGTTAAAAAAGACGAAGGTGGTCGAATGATAAGTCGAAACGCAAAAACGAAAAGAATCGTAGTTCGTTTGCTGAAGCTCGAAAAACCTTTTGACTATTCCTGAAAGAGTCTCAAAAATATGTCTCGTGTTTTCTTTCGAGCAAATCCTCGTCCATTCGTAGCTATTTGCCGTATAATAAAACCATGGATTTTTCAGGTTGGGAAAAACTTTCCCTTTTAGATTTTGATGACAATATCACGACGACTCTTTTTATGGCGGGTTGCGATTTCCGCTGCCCTTTTTGCCATAACTCTTCTTTGGTCCTTAATCCCAAAACCGCGCCGGCTATCCCTTGGGAAGACATCATGACTTACCTCCGTGAGAGAAAAAATGTTCTTGATGCGGTCTGTGTCACGGGCGGGGAACCGACTTTGATGCCCGATTTGCTT